>DATDDZ010000204.1:0-11031 GCA_036523555.1 Gaiellaceae bacterium | reverse complement strand
GCGCAGCCTGTGGATGGGCGAGACGGGAATCCGGCTCGTCCTCCAGCGGCTTGCACCGTCGCAGGCGAATCTCGAGCGGCTCACGGAGCTGATCGATGCGAACGAGCATGACGAGCGCTGCGAGTTGATGTGGGGGAGCCCGGGCACGATCCTCGCGGGCCGCGAGCTCGGGCTCGACGTGACGGCAGGCGCCGAGTGGTTGCGCGGCCGACGTGACCCCGACGGCCTCTGGACGCAACGGCTCTACGGGCGCACGAGCCGCTACCTCGGGCCGGCTCACGGCTCAGCAGGCTGTGTGCTTGCACTCGGTGACCGCGCCGCCGTCTCGGAGACGTTCCGACGGCTTGCGGTCGAGGAAGACGGCCTCGCCAACTGGCCCCCGGACGCGGAGATGCGCATCGACGAGAACCGCGACGGCCTCATCCGGACAAAGTGGTGTCACGGCGCGCCCGGCATCGTCGCGACGCTCGCCCCCGTCCTCGACGAGGAGCTCGCGGTTGCCGGCGGCGAGCTGACGTGGCGCGCCGGCCCGCTGCGCAAGGGCGCGAACCTCTGCCACGGGACCGCGGGAAACGGCTACGCACTCCTCGCACTCCTCGCGCTCCTCGAGCGCACCGGGGACGAGCGCTGGCTCGCCCGGGCGCGCGCCTTCGCGATGCACGCTGTGGATCAGGTCGAGCACGGACGATCGGAATACGGACGCGGCCGCTACACGCTTTGGACGGGCGACCTCGGTACGGCCCTCTATCTCGCCGACTGCATCGACGGCCGAGGCGCGGTGCCTCTTCCGTAGCGACTCAGGGGCTCATCTGCATCTGCTGCTGCGTCGCGCCGCCCGGAATCGTGAGGCCCGGTATCGCGTCGGGCGCCGTGAGCAGAAGGACGCCGAGCGCAAGCAGAATCGCGGCCGCACCGTACGTTGCGACGCGACGCCAGGGGATGGTCTTCTCGGCCGCGATCAGCCCTGCGACGACGCCCATCCACGTCACGCTCATCACTCCGAGCGCGAAGAGCGACGCCATCAGCGCCCAGCAGCAGCCGACGCACCAGGCACCGTTCCTCATGCCCATCCGCACGGCGCCGGTCCGGCCGCCTCGCCAGGACCCGAGCAGGAGGCCCAGAGGGCTTCGGCACTTCCCCAGGCAGACGTTCTTGAGGGGCGTCAACTCGTACGCGGCCGCGAGGACGAGCGTTCCGCCTGCCACCCAGCGGCCCGCGCGATCCCAGGCGAGCACGTCACCCGCCGTGCGATGCCCCGCGAGCGCGATCGAGAAGGCGATCACACCGGCGCCGGCCCAGGTGGCGAGATAGCCGCCCGCGAAGGAGAGCGCCGAGAGCGGCGACCGGTCGGTGCCCAGTCGCGAGTAGAGCGCAACCGTCGGGGCGACCGACGGGAACATCATCGCCGCCATCATCACGACCCAGACGCCAAGGAACCAGCTGAACGTCCCGAGCCCCGTCCAGGGCCCACTGTCCATCCCCCTCATCTGGTCGACCGTCCACCACCAGCCGACGCTCGCGAGGGCAAAGAGCAGGATGACGAGGCCCACCCGCGCCCGTGCGGCCGCGAAGACGGGCGCGAGACCCGTGCCCGGCGCGCGTTCCTGGGCCGGCGCGATCAACCGGTCAGGCGGCCCAGGAGAACTCGGAGGTCGAGAGGCCGGTCTTACCCTCGTACTCGATCCCGAAAGCGTTGATCTTCGAGCGGGTCGCCTCGGCGATCGTCAAGTCCGATGCCACCGGGTGGAACATGCCGGCGAAGCGGACCGGCTCTCCGGTCTCGACACCGAAGGGGACGATGTCCTTGATCTCGAAGTCGATCGCGTCCCCGACCCGAACGCTGTGGTGCACGCCGTCGTCGTGGATCTCGATCGCAGCCCGCTCGACGCCCAGCATCTCCCCGACCAGGGGCGCCAGCGCTCCCATCGGCCCCCCGAGTTGGCCGCCGAAGAGCTTGACGAGCTTGTCCGCCTGCTCGTCGCTCGCGTTCTCGTCGATGAACACTCCGAGGCGCCAGTTGCCTTCGGTCATGACCTTGGGCGTGTCCGCGATCGCCGCGACCTTCAACCCGCCGATGTCCGTGCCTTCGATCTCACCCTCGCGGATGTTGAAGACGAGCGTCACGCGACAGAAGTCGTACGTGGCACCGTGGTCGAAAGTGGCGTTACAGGGGCAGATCAGGTCACACGAGCACGTTTCGATGTAGCTGCCCTTCAGGTTCCAGGACATCGACATACCTCCAGTGTCTGAAAGCGAGGGCCGAGCCTAGAACATCTGAAGCTGGGACGAAAGAGGCTTCGGGGCGCCCGGAAATGTCCTTTGAGCCCCGGCGCGTTCGTCGTTCCGTACGGCAGGGTGGATCACAACGACGAGAAGGGAGCAACGATGAAGTACCTGATGCTGGTCTGTTGGGACGCGGAGAAGATGGACGCCCAGAGCGAGCCCGACCCGAGCGCTGCCTCCGAGGACGAGAGCTTCCCCTGGCTCGACGACCTCCAGGCGCGGGGCATCTGGGTGACCGGCGACCAGCTGGCTCCTCCGCGCCGCGCCCGCTCCGTCCGCGTCCGCGACGGGAAGGCGATCGTCACCGACGGTCCTTTCGTGGCGACCAAAGAGGCGGTCGGTGGGTTCGACATCCTCGAGTGCGAGAGCCTGGAGGAGGCCCTCGAGATCGCCTCCGGGCACCCCGTCGCCCGGTTGGGGACGATCGAGGTCCGGCCGCTCTGGGGTACCTCAGGCTGACTCGGCCCCGCTCAGGCCGAGCCAGGTGGCGAGGTCGTCCAGCTCGGACTGAACTGCCTTCGTGATCGCGCGCGTGAACTTCACGTCCTCGTGGACGGCGTTCACGCGGAGCAGGGAGGCCTTGCGGTCGGCGAGCGCGTCGACCTTCCCGACCAGCCGGTCGTGATGGAGTATCGGGAGGGCGAAGTAGCCCCAGCGGCGCTTGGCCGCAGGCTTGTACATCTCGAGCGTGTACTCGAAGTCGAACAGCTCCTGTGCGCGAACGCGGTCGTAGACGAGCCGGTCGAACGGCGACAGCAGCGCCGTACGCCCCTCGAAGCCCTCGCCGAGCGCGCGTGGATCGACGCGCCACTCGCCGGTAGTTCCCTCGACCAGGGCCGCCTCGCCGGCTCCGCCGACGTCGACCGGCTCGATCGGCATCGCGGTCCTCCTCTCGCGGGCGATGCCGAGCGAGGCGAGCCGTCGCTCGTTCCTGACCCGGCGGGCTTCCTCGACCGACGGGACGACGACGTCGGCCGGGTAGACACGCTTGGGGAGGTCCCAGAGCCGTTCGCGCCCGATGCGTCCCGCGATCGCGACCTCGCCGCGCAGCGCCAGGAGCTCCAGCATCTGGGTGACGTTGCGGTTGTTCGTCCACCCGGTCGAGGCCCACGGCACCACTGACGTGTCCGGGATATCGCGCGAGCCGAGGGGCCCGGACTCGCGGAGCCGGCCCAGGATGTCGCGCCGGAACGCATCGTTCTGGCGGAGCCACGCTCGCGGGCCTTCTCTGCTCGGCCTGTCGGCCGCGCCGGCAAGGTGGAGGCCCAGGTCGCCGATCGGCCGGATCAGCGCGTCGCGCTCGAACAGCGTGCGGTCCTGCTCGAGAGCCTGCTGGAGGTGAGCGGGCTGGTATGCGGAGCCGAGGCGGCTCCAGACGACGAGGTCGGCGCTTGGCGCGATGGTCGCAGTCGGGTCGATCTGCAGCAGGGTCAGCTTCTGCACGACCTCCAGCAGTTGGGTCGGCCGGGGTGCATCCAGAAGCTGCGCCCGCACGGCGATACGCCGGGCCTGCGCCTTCGTGAGCCGGTGCATCCCCGGGAGGCTAGTCGGCGCCTTGCCACGGGCGTGGCGAAGACGGCCCTGCGATTAGACTCCGCTCCTCGATGCTGCGACGGGGAGTCGGGGTGGCAGTCGTCCTGCTGGCGTTCGCTGCGCCCGCACACGCGGGGACGCTCGGGCTGGCCGAGGTTCGCTCTCCGGACGGGACCCTGGTCGGGAAGGCCGGCGCGGGGGCGTACGGATATCCGGCCGACGGCTCGGTCCTTCGGATCGGCTCGGCCCGCGTTACCGCTGCCAGGGTCGACTTGCGCGACATCAGCATGTTCAACGGTCGGGTCACCGTCCGCCGCCTCGTCGTTCCGGCGCGTGGCCTCGGGGGTGCCGTGGTCGACGGCCTCACGGTCGACGGCACCGGCTATGTGATCCGCTCGAATGCGTTGATCCCGCTCGGCGGCGGCAGTTATGTCGTCGCACTCCAGGAGGCGGTGTCGCCCGGACGATCGGGATCGGGGCTCGTCGGCTTGCGCGCCTACGTGTCCGATCCCTCCCTCGGTCTTGCGCCCGGGACCCAGATCCTGGTCGGGCTTGCGCGTGCGGCGCATCCGCTTGCCGCGGCGAGCACGGCCGCGACGGTGCTCGGGCTGCCGCAGCTTCCCGCAGCTCAGGCGTCGATGGCGGGCGTGCCGGCGTTCGTGACGCCCGACATCCCGACGAACACGCTCGGCGGGCAGGCAGTCGCGATCGCGTACCGCTTTCTCGGGGTGCCGTACGTCTGGGCCGGCGCCTCACCGTCCGGCTTCGACTGTTCGGGCCTGACGATGTACGTGTGGGGCCAGCTCGGGATCAAGCTCGGCCACTACACCGGCTTCCAGTACTACGAGGGCCGCCGTGTTGCCCGTGACCAGCTGGAGCCCGGGGATCTCGTCTTCTTCCACGCGAACTCCGGAGGAGTGCCCCAGCACGAGGGCATGTACGTCGGCAACGGCTCGTTCATCCAGGCGCCGCAGACGGGAGACGTCGTGAAGATCTCGAGCCTGTTCGAAGCGCGCTACGCCCTGTCGTACGTCGGGGCGGTGCGTCCCTATGGCGCCGGCGACAGGTCGTCGCCGTTCTCGGGCTGGGCCTCCCCCTCCGGGTAGGACAGCCGAGCTTTCTCTACGACATCGACTCGAGCACGCGCGCCGCGTGTCCTGCGGGCTTGATCCCCATCATCGCGTGCGCGACGTTCCCGTCGCGGTCGATGATGAACGTCGACCGGTTGATCCCCATGTAGTTCCTGCCCGCGAAGCTGCGCTCGCCCCAGACGCCGTACTTCTCCGCCACGGCGTGATCGGGATCGGCGAGGAGGGTGAACGGCAGGTCGTACTTCGTCTTGAACTTCTCGTGCGATGCCGCGTCGTCTGGGCTGACCCCGAGCACCTCGATACCGCGGTCGCGGAACACGTCGTAGGCGTCGCGAAACTCGCACGCTTCGGTCGTGCAGCCCGGCGTGTCGTCCTTCGGATAGAAGTAGAGGACGACCGGCTTGCCACGCAGGTCGGACAGTTTCACGGTCGCGCCGTCGTCGGTCTCGAGCTCGAAGTCCGGAGCCGGTTTGCCTTCCTCGATCACGGGGGATCCTCTCTGTAGGGTGCGCTCGCGATGCTAACGGTGCACCACCTGAACGCATTCCTGGTCATGGCCGTCTGCGTCGCTGCGGCAGTCATCGCGCTCGTCGCGTATCGGCGCCGTGGGAGCGGGGGAAGGCTCGTCTCGCACGCCCTCGCGCTCGCCCAGACCCTGATCGTCGCTCAGGCAGCCCTCGGGCTCTTGCTCCTCGGTGACCACCGGCACGCCGATCGCCGCGAGCACTACATGTACGGGGGCCTCGCGGTGCTCGCGGTCGCCTGGCCGTTCTTCTATGCGCCACCCGATCCCCGGCGGCGTCTGGTCTGGTTCGCCGCAGCTACCCTGATAGCCGCAGTGCTCGCCGTCCGCGCCTACATGACCGCCTGATGGGCAAGTGGCTGTCGGACAGGCCGACGCTCCGCGGCTTCCTGATCATCGGCCTGATCGCGCTCGTCATCATCGTGCTCAACCTCTACACGGCGCTGGTCGCGATCGGGATGCTCCTGAGAATCGCGTTCTTCCTCGCGATCGCGTTCTTCATCTACCTGGTCTGGCGTGAGCGGCGCGGGGAGATCGAGTCATGGTCCGTCCGAGAGCGCGTCGTGTTCTACGGCGGAGCGCTGCTGCTCGTCGCCGCCGCGGGGCTCTACTTCTGGCGCGGCTGGTCGGGCTACGAGGAGCTGGGCTTCATCGGGGTCCTGGCCGGAGCGGGATACGCGATGTTTCGAGTCTGGAAGGACAGGCACAGCTATCGGATGTAACCGCTCGGGGGTCGTCCTCGACTTACGCGCGGCCGATTTCGAGTGACGATGGACCTGAAACGACTCCTGCGACCGGTGCCACATCTGGAACGCGACCCAGCGCAGCAACTGCTGCTCGTGGGCCTCGGTGGCGCGCTCGCGCTCGGCGCGGCGGTTGGCACGGCGTGGGCCGCTGGATTCGCCCGGGTCCTGGAAGAGCTGGGACGGTTCGACCCGGTCTGGCTGCCCGTAGCCTTCGGCCTCGAGGTACTGGCGTACCTCGGTTACGTCTTTGCATATCGGGAGGTCGCCCGCATGGAGGGCGGCCCGCGCCTCGGCTTCGCACGGTGTGGCGCCATGGTCGCCGCCGGCTTCGGCGCCTTCGTCATCCGCGGCGGCTTCGCCGTCGACCGGCACGCCCTCGAGGCCGCGGGTCTCGACCCGCGGCAGGCCCGCGTCCGCGTGCTCGGCCTGGGAGTGCTGGAGTACGTCATCCTGGCTCCAGCCGCTGCGCTCGCGGCTGCCGTCCTGCTCGCGCGAGGAGCGTCGCACCCGAGCCTCGGGTTCACGCTCCCGTGGGCGATCGCCGTCCCGATCGGGTTTCTCGCCGCAATCGCGGCGGTCGCCCTGCGGCATCGGGTGCGCGAGGAGTGGGGATGGCGATCCGCGCTCGCCCAGATCCTCGAGGCCGTTAACATGATCAAGCGGCTGGCTTTCCTCGACCGGCGGCGGAGCCGAGCGTTCCTCGGCGTTACCGCATACTGGGTGGGCGACATCGGCTGCCTCTGGGCCTCCCTCCATGCCTTCCACGACGCTCCCGACCTCGCGGCACTCGTGATCGGCTACGCGACCGGTTACGCGCTCACCCGGAGGACGCTGCCGCTCGGCGGTGCGGGTGCCGTCGAGGTGCTCGTCTCCTTCGCGCTCGCCTGGACGGGGATCCCACTTGCCAAGGCTGTGCTCGCGGTCTGCGCCTACAGGATCTTCAACCTCTGGCTGCCGCTGCTGCCTGCGGCGATTGGCCTCCAGCACCTCAAGCGCTGGAGCAACCTGCAGCCGCGAGTGTCCTAGGCCCCGCTCGGCGCGCCCACTCGGGCGCGCGCGCCGTCGAGAGCGTCGAGGGCTTCCCGGATCTCGACGTGGCGGCCGACGAAGATCGGGGTGTCACGCTCGGTGTAGCGCGAGGCCTCGCTCTCTCGCAGAGTCAGCATCAGGTGCATGAAGTCCGCGGGCTCGTCGCATTCGAACGCGGTCATGAACTCCTGGTCGTCAATCCCGAAGGAGTAGGTGGTGTGGTTGTGGATCGTCGCGAACTCGGCGCCGACACGCATGTGCTCGTTCATCGCCCGCTGGCGGTCCTCCGGCGTGAGCGAATACCAGGGACGCACCTTCACGAACGGATAGACGACGAGGTACGGCGAGCCCTTCGGGATCACGCGCCGCGCCCGCCGGGCCTTCGTGTATTCGGACGCCTTCGTGGTCGCGAGATACGAGTACGGCGTCTCGAGCCAGGCAGCCAGCGGTGTGCCGTTGAGCGCCGCGCCGAGCTCACCCAGGTCGTCGTAGCGGTCCGTGATCTTCCAGAGGAAGAAGTCCGCGTCGGGCCTGACTCCCGTCACGGTGTACGCGCGCAGCGAGGCCATGCGGGTCGACCAGTCCTCGACTACCTCCGCGAACGCGTCCTTGCCCGCAGCGCGCTCCTCGACCGGCAGCCGCCTCCAGGCCGGATCGACCCGGAAAAAGCCGTAGGCGACGTACTGGCCCTCCATCCCGCTGATGTTAGTGGTCGCCGCTGCGAACGACTGAGACCACTACTGGGGCACGCCGACCAGGGCCCAGCCGCCGGCGCCGGCGCGCTCTGCTCGCTCGGCCGCGGCGACCTCCTTCGGCGTCGCGACCGACCAGCCGTCGCCGGGCCCGAGGAACGGAGGCTCGGCCGCCTCGCAGGTGATCGCGCCGTTGCGGATGTCGCCCATCGTCTGCTTGACGACGACGCGGCTCGACTTCGGCGTGCCGTCCGGGAAGTAGAGGCCCGACTGCCACCGGCCGAAGTCGGTCTCGTCGGTGACGTGGAAGATCAGGAACCCGCGCACGGTGGGCTGACACGCGGCCATCTGGAGCGCCTGCCGGTAGTAGGAGGCCTGCACGTCCTCCGAGACGGGCTTCGAGAGCTCCGTGCCCGAGTAGAAGCGGCGCTTCGAGGCGGGGATCTGGGAGTCGACCCCGTACTCGTCGTAGACGATCGGGAGCTTGGCGCCGAGCTGCGCCGTTCCGTCGAACGCCTTGGACAGGAGGCCGACGAGCTTCGGGTAGTCGGCGAGCCCGATCGAGGTGCCGTTGGGATGGGTGACTGTCGGCGGCGTGCTCGAGTTCTCGCCGTAGGGGTGGAACGAGAGGCCGTCCATGATCGGGCGGTTGCGATTCAACGCGCGGTAGGCGATACCCATGTCCGTGATGAACGCGGTCGGTGAATGCGTGTCCCGTCCGCTTCCGGGCCGGTCGATCCCGCGTGGTGACACGGAGCCTCCGAGCACGAACACGCCCTTGTCGACCGCCTTGATCGCGTCGTACGTGCGTGCGAGCAGCTCGACGTACGCGGGCGCGGCCACGTCCTCGCCGTTCGGCCCGAACTGAGGCAGCCAGTAGCGGTTGAGATTCGGTTCGTTGCCGACGATGTACTCCCGGATGGTCGGCACCTGCCGGACGAGATCGGCCGTGTAGCGCGCGAACTGGTTGCGGGCCGCGGCCGTGAGCGGGGCCGTGCGGCTCCCGAACGGCATGACGGTGGCGATGATGCGGATGCCCAGGAACGTCCCGGCCGCGGCACTTGCCTTCAGCGCGGCGAGCTCGTCTTTCGGAACGGATGTGTCACCGGGGGTCCAGATCGCGGTGACCCGGATCGTGTCGAACCCGGCCGCCTTGGCGAGCTCCATCTTGGCCATTGCGACCGCCGGGTCCGAGTTCCGGCCCTCGTCCTCCGCCGCCCCCATGTACATGGTTAGGCCGCCGAGCGCCTGCATGGGGGCGAAGGCGAGCACGGCCGCGGCGCACACGAGCGCGGTGACGATTCGGCGACAGGTCAACATCGGAAGGGTTGTCCGCAACGAACGGACGTGCCGCAGTGTAGGAACGGCCCCGGAGGGCGTCAACCGATAACCGGCCAGGACTAACCTGGCCAGGTGACCAAGGGCCTCGAAAACCAGCTCAAGGCGCTGCCGCCGAAGCCCGGGGTGTACATCTTCCGCGACCGGAGCGGGGAGGTCCTCTACGTCGGGAAGGCGAAGTCGCTCCGGTCCCGCGTCCGCTCGTACTTCCAGCGCAGCCTCGACAGCCGAGCGACGATCCAGCAGCTTCCCGAGCGCGTCGACGACGTCGAGGTCATCGTCACCCGCAACGAGGTCGAGGCGCTCCATCTCGAGCAGAACCTCGTCAAGCGCCACCGGCCGCCCTTCAACGTCCGCCTCCGCGACGACAAGTCGTTTCCCTACATCGCCGTCACGGTCGAGGACGACTACCCGCGGGTGATGTTCACCCGCGAGCGCCACCGGCGCGGGGTCGTCTACTTCGGCCCGTACGCGAACGCGAAGAAAGTGCGCGAGACGCTCGACGTGCTCAACCGAGTCTTCCCATACCGGCCCTGCGAGGGACCGAAACCAGGTCGCCACTCGGGGATTCCCTGCCTCGACTACCACATCGAGCGGTGCCTGGCGCCGTGCGTCGGCTACGTCTCCCAGGAGGATTACCGGGCCATCATCGACCAGGTGATCGAGTTCCTCTCCGGCGAGACGCGGCCCATCCAGCGAGAGCTGGAGCGGAAGATGAAGGAGGCGGCGGCGAACGAGCGGTTCGAGGAGGCAGCCCGCTACCGCAACCGGCTACGCAGCGTCCAGCACCTGGCCGAGCGACAGGCCGCCGACCGGCGCTCGGTGGGGACGATCGACGTTGTCGGCCTCGCCGTCGACGGGGACCGCGCTGTGATCCAGGTGTTTCCGCTCCGCGACGGCAAGCTGATCGACCGGTACTCGTTCCACCTCGAGAACGTCGGCGGCCAGGACCTGACGACCATCCTCGAGTCGTTCTCCCTCGAGTACTACGGCTCGGCGCCGAGCGTCCCGCCGCAGATCGTCGTCCCCCGCGATGCCGGCGACACGGCGGCGCTGTCCGAGTTCCTCTCGGAGCGGCGGGGGGCCAGGGTCGAGGTGCGGGCGCCCGAGCGCGGCGAGAAGCGCCGGCTGCAGGAGCTGGCGGCGGAGAACGCGCGCCACGCCCTCGCTTCGGAGACACACCAGTCGGAGCTCAAGCGCCTGCGGCGCGTGGAGGCGCTGGAGGAGCTCCGCGAGGTGCTCAACCTCGAGGCGCTTCCGCTTCGGATCGAGTGCTTCGACATCTCGACCGCGATGGGGCAGGACAACGTCGGCTCGATGGTCGTGTTCCAGGACGGTGTCGCCAAGAAGGCGCACTACCGGAAGTTCGGCGTGCGCGGGCAAGTGGGCATGGACGACTTCGCGGCCATGGGCGAGGTCGTCTCGCGCCGCTTCACGCGCCTGTCGGAGGTGACTGCGGAGTCCTACGACGAGTCGTTCGCCGCGATGCCGAACCTCGTCGTGGTCGACGGCGGCAAGGGGCAGCTGTCCGCCGCGCTAGCCGCGATGCACCGGTTCGACCTGCCTCGCGTCGCGGTCGTCGCGCTCGCGAAGCGGGAGGAGGAGGTCTTCGTCCCCGGGCGGCCCGAGCCGATCGTGCTCGCGGCGCACTCTCCGGGGCTCCAGCTGCTGCAGCGGATCCGCGACGAGGCGCACCGGTTCGCGGTCGGCTTCCACCGCCAGCGGCGCGACTCCCGGTCGTTCGCCTCGATCTTCGACGAGCTGGAGGGGGTCGGGCCGGTCCGGCGCCGGGCCCT
>DATDDZ010000203.1:0-6466 GCA_036523555.1 Gaiellaceae bacterium | reverse complement strand
ACGGCCAGTGCGAAGGCGCCCGAGACGAGCAGAACGACAGCGCCGAAGTGCGTCACCTCGTGCATCGGGCGACTCTAGCCCCGGGCTCTGTCACACTCGGTCGTCGTGCCTGCAACGGTCGTCGTCGGAGCCCAGTGGGGGGATGAGGGAAAGGGCAAGATCGTCGACCTGCTCGCCAGCGACTCCGACTTCGTCTGCCGCTATCAGGGCGGGCCGAACGCGGGCCACACGATCGTGGTTGACGGGGAGACCTTCAAGATTCGCCAGATCCCGAGCGGCGTCCTGCGCGGCAAGGTCTGCGTCATCGGCGCGGGCTGCGTCGTCGACCCGGAGGTCTTCCTGGCCGAGGTGGACGAGCTCGAGCGGCGCGGGGTCTCGTCCGCCGTCGTCCACCTGTCGGGCGAAGCGCATCTGATCATGCCGTGGCACGTCGCCATCGACCAGGCGAGCGAGCACCGGCTCGGGACCCTTCAGATCGGCACGACCAGGCGGGGCATCGGCCCGTGCTACGCGGACAAGGCAGCCCGGCTCGGCATTCGCGTCCAGGACCTGCTCGACCCGAAGATTCTCCGGCAGAAGATCGAGGTCGCGCTCGCGGAGAAGAACGTGTGGCTCGAGCGCGTGTACGGAGTCCCGCCGCTCCTACTGGAGGAGGTCGCCGGGAAGCTCGAGTCGCTCGCGCAGCGGATACGCGCATTCGTGGCGGACACGTCGCTGCTCGTCGACCGGGCGCTGAAGGAAGGCCGGAATGTGCTGCTGGAGGGCGCGCAGGGGACGCTGCTCGACCTCGACCACGGCACCTACCCGTTCGTCACCTCGTCCAACACCGTCGCGGCGAACGCCGCGACAGGAGTCGGCATCGGGCCGAACCGGATCGACAAGATCGTCGGCGTCGCCAAGGCATACGTCACCCGCGTCGGCGAGGGGCCGTTCCCGACCGAGATCGCCGGCCCCGACCAGAGCCGCATGCGCGATCTGGGTGGAGAGTTCGGCACCGTCACCGGCCGTGAGAGGCGATGCGGCTGGCTCGATCTCGTCGCCCTGCGTTACGCCGTACGCGTGAACGGTCTGACCTCGCTCGCGCTGACGAAGCTCGACGTCCTCTCGAACTTCGCGGAGCTTCCGGTCTGCACGGCCTACCGGCTGAGGGACGGAACAGAGACGCCCGACTTCCCGGCGCACCAGAGCGACTTCCATCATTGCCGGCCGGTGTACGAGACCCTGGCCGGATGGGAGAAGCCACTCGTCGACGGGCTCCCGGCCAAAGCGCGCGCGTATGTCGAGTACATCGAACGCGCGCTCGGGGTCGAGATCTCGCTCGTCGGAACGGGCGCCGAGCGCGAGCGGGTCGTCGCGCTCCGCTAGACCGGCACGCGCCCCCTGACCGCCCACGCGCGCGCCGCGAGCGTGAACGGGCCGGCCGGGTCGCCAAGACGCCGCCGGCACTCCTCGCGCAGGTCGCGGCGCGCGTCGTCCGACAGCGAGATGCAGTACTGGCCACCCGGCCCGACGCCGAGCGTGAAGGGTTCCCAGAAGTCGTCGAAATCCGCGTAAGCGGCTTCGACCGTGAGCGGGCCGGTCTCGATCGCCTCGAGGCCCGCGCGCTCCCACAGGCCGCAAAGATCGTCTGCCGCCTGGAAGGGCATGGTGCGACCCTCGTCGGGCGCGTTGGAATCGAGCGCTTTCGCGGCATCGAAGAACGTCCTCAGCATGGTCATCCCGTCGCGGTAGTCCCACGTGCACGACGCGACGGTGCCGCCGGGCCGAACGACCCGGCGCATCTCGGCGGCGCCCCCATCCGCGTCGGACATGAAGTTGACGACGAGCTGCGAGAGGGCTGCGTCGAAAGAGCCGGCCGCCCACGGGAGGGACTCCGCGGGACCGAGGCGCACGTCGGCGCCGGGAACACGCTCCGCGCAGACGTCCAGGAGCGACTGCGACGGATCGACGGCCGCGACATGATCTGCGCCCAGCAGGTCGGCGAGCGCCCGGGTGAGCGCACCCGGGCCGCAGCCGACGTCGAGCACCTTCGCGCCCGGCTCTATGCGGGCGAACTCGATCAGCACCGGCGCGAGACGGATGGAGTAGCGCCCCATGTAGCGGTCGTACGCATCGCCTGTTGTCGCGAAGCTCACGATGTCGGACCCTAGACGCCGAGGAAGTCTCCCGAACCCCCACCCGGGTGGGGAAGATGCCCGCCACCCTCGCGATCGACGATACCGCCCGCGAGCGAACGCGCCCGTGACGATTTCGCGCCGAGTTCGGCGCCGCCCTCGGCGCCGCCCGCGGCCGCCCAGGCCGCGCGGGCCGCTCGTTAGAGTTCCCGTGTGAAGGTGCTCCTGGTCGGGTCGGGCGGGCGTGAGCACGCGCTCGCATGGAAGCTGAGCCAGGCCGCGGATCTCTCGGAGCTCCACGCGGCGCCCGGCAATCCGGGCATTGCGGCCCTCGGACGTTGCCATCCGGTGCGCGCCGACGACGGCGAAGGGCTCCTGGCACTCGCGTCTTCGATCGAGGCGGATCTCGTCGTCGTCGGCCCGGAGGCACCCCTTGTCGCCGGCGTCGCGGACGACTTGCGTCACGCCGGCGTCGGCGTCTTCGGCCCCAGTGCCGAGGCCGCGAGGATCGAGGGCTCGAAGTCATTCGCGAAGGACGTCATGCAGAGGGCCGGAGTTCCGACTGCCGAGCCGCTCTCGAAGCCTAGGCCTCCGTGCGTTGTGAAGGCCGACGGGCTCGCCGCAGGCAAAGGTGTGTTCGTCTGCCGTGACCAGGACGAGCTCGACGCTGCGCTGCTCGCCGCGCAGGCCTTCGGCAACGAGATCGTGGTCGAGGAGCTGCTCGAGGGCGAGGAGATCTCCGTGTTCGCGCTCTGCGACGGGGCCCGAGCGCTTGGACTTCCGGCCGTCCAGGACTTCAAGCGGGCAGAGGACGGGAACCGCGGCCCGAACACTGGCGGCATGGGCTCGTACTCGCCCGTGCCGGGCTACGGACACGCCGAGATCGAGACGCTCCTCGACACCGTCCACCGCCCCGTCCTCGAGGAGTTGGCCGACCGCGGAACGCCGTTCATCGGTGTGCTGTTCGCAGGGCTGATGGTGACGCCCGAAGGGCCGCGCGTGCTCGAATTCAACTGCCGGTTCGGCGACCCGGAGACGCAGTCACTCCTCCCGCGCCTCGAGGGCGACTTCCTCGGCGCGCTTGCAGGGGCCGCGGCCGGCGACCTCTCCCGGGCCGACCTCCACGTGGACGAAGCCACCGCGGCGGCAGTCACCGTCGTGCTCGCGGCGGGCGCCTACCCGGAGCGAGGGGACGTCGGTACGCCGATCACCGGTATCGATCGCGCCGAGGCCGCGGGCGCCCGGGTCTTCCATGCGGGGACCGCCTTGCAAGGAGAGACACTCGTTACGAACGGCGGCAGGATCCTCGCTGTGACTGCTACAGGCGAGAGCCTGGCGGAAGCGCGGGAGCGCGCCTACGCCGGTTGCGAGCTGATCACGTTCGCCGGCGCCCGCTACCGAACGGACATTGCGGCGATGGCTCATGTCTGACCCGCTGGTGGGGATCGTGGTCGGCTCCGAGTCGGACCGCGAACGGATGCAGCCGGCCGTCGACGAGCTCGATGCGCTCGGGATCGGCCACGAGTTCGAGGTCCGGTCGGCGCACAGGCAACCGGACGCCGTGGCGGAGTACGGCCGAACCGCCCGTGCACGTGGCCTGCGTGTCCTGATCGCCGGCGCCGGGCTCGCCGCGGCACTTCCGGGCGTGCTCGCCGCGCACACGGACCTGCCCGTGATCGGCGTGCCTCTCCGCTCGTCGAAGAGCGTGCTCGACGGGCTCGACGCATTGCTCTCGATCGTGCAGATGCCACCGGGAGTGCCCGTCGCATGCGTCGGCGTCGACAATGCGAAGAACGCCGCCGTCCTGGCAGCTCGGATCCTCGGGCCGACAGGCTCTCTAGACTCGTCCCGGTGATCCCGCGCTACTCCCGCCCGGCCATGGCCAGGATCTGGTCGGACGAGAGCAAGCTTCAGCGCTGGCTCGACGTCGAGCTCGCGGCGCTGGACGGCTGGGCGGAGGTGGGCTCGATTCCGGCGGCCGAGGTCGCGCAGATCAAGTCTCGCGCCAAGGCTCCGACCCCCGAGCGCGTCGCGGAGATCGAGCGTGTCACAGATCACGACACGGCTGCCTTCGTGGACGCGGTCGCAGAGCAGCTCGGGCCCGAGGGCCGCTGGCTCCACCACGGCCTGACCTCGTCGGACGTCGTCGACACCGCGCTCTCGCTTCAGATCCAGGACGCGGGCCGGCTGATCCTCGAGGGGGTAGAGCTGGCGCTCGCCGCCGTCGTCGCCCGCGCCGAGGAGCACCGGCACACGATCTGCATCGGGCGCTCGCACGGCATCCACGCCGAACCGACGACGTTCGGCTGGAAGCTGGCCGGCTGGGCGTTCGAGCTCGACCGGACGCAGGCCCGCGTCTCCTCTGCGCTCGAGGCCAATCGAATAGGCCAGCTCTCGGGCACGGTCGGCACGTACGCGCAGGTCGAGCCGGAGGTCGAGCGAATCGCCTGCGAGCAACTCGGGCTCGAGCCCGATCCGCTTTCGACACAGGTGATCGCGCGGGACCGCCATGCCGAGCTGCTGTCGGCACTTGCTCTCGCGGCGACGTCGCTCGAGCGCTTCGCGACCGAGATCCGCCACCTTGCCCGGACGGAGGTCCGCGAGGTGGAGGAGCCCTTCGCGGCCGGGATGAAGGGCTCGTCGGCCATGCCGCACAAGCGCAACCCGAAAGTCGCCGAGCGCATCTGCGGGCTGGCACGGGTCGTGCGCGCCAACGGAACCGTCGGGCTCGAGAACGTGCCGCTCTGGCACGAGCGCGACATCTCCCAGTCGGCCGCCGAGCGCATCGTGATACCGGATTCGTTCCTCGCGCTCGACTACATGCTCGACCGCTTCACCTGGCTCGTCGACGGCCTCGTCGTCGATCGTGAACGGATGCGGCGGAACGTCGATGCGAGCCACGGTCTCGTCTTCAGTCACCGCCTCTTGCTCGCGCTCGTCGAGTCCGGCCTCGCTCGTGACGAGGCCTACCGTCTCGTCCAGGGCCATGCGATGCATGCCTGGGACAAGGAGCGGGCGTTTCGCGAGCTCGTCGAGAGCGACGCCGCCATCGCCGGTCGCGTCGACCTCAAGGCCGTCTTCGACCTCGACGCGACGGTTCGACACGTCGACACCGTCTTCGAACGACTTCAGTCCCTGACCCGGAAGGAGGAGCCCGTCCATGCCTGAGGCCGCCGTCCACGTGGGCAGCGGGAAGGTCCGCGAGCTCTATGCGCTCGACGACGACCGTCTTCTGCTCGTCGCGAGCGACCGTATCTCGACGTTCGACGTCGTCCTGCCGACGGAGATCCCCGACAAAGGTCGCGTCCTGACGGCGCTATCCGCGTTCTGGTTCTCCCGCACGCGCCACATCTGCGAGAACCACCTGCTCGCGCTCCGTGCCGATGGCCGCTCGACCGAGTGCCGGCGCCTCGACATGCTCCCGATCGAGTGCGTCGTACGCGGCTACCTCGCCGGGTCCGGCTGGAAGGACTACACGCGGACCGGCGCGGTCTGCGGCCAGACACTGCCTGCCGGTATGGCCGAATCGTCGGAGCTCCCCGAGCCCATCTTCACGCCCGCGACGAAGGCGACAACGGGACACGACGAGAACATCGACCGGGACCAGGCGGCCGAGCTCATCGGTCACGATCGGCTCGCCGAGGTGGAGCGCGTGTCGATCGCCCTCTACCGCTTCGCGGCCGAGCACGCGCGCAGCCGCGGGATTCTGATCGCAGACACGAAGTTCGAGCTCGGGCTCGACAAGGACAGCCGGCTCGTCCTCGCGGACGAGGCCCTGACGCCGGACTCGTCGCGATTCTGGCCGGCGGACGAGTACGAGCCGGGCGGGCCTCAGCCCTCGTTCGACAAGCAGTTCGTGCGGGACTACTGCGAGTCACTCGGCTGGGACAAGACGGATCCCGGGCCTGACCTGCCCGCAGATGTCGTCGCCGGCACGCGGGCACGCTACATCGAGGCATTCGAGCACCTCACGGGCCTCGAGTTCGACCGGTACCTCGCAGATCCGGAGGTCGTGCTCGCATGAGGGCGACCGTCCTCGTGAGGCCAAAGGAGGGCATCCTCGACCCTCAGGGACAGGCGGTCGAGTCTTCGCTACGGCAGCTCGGCTTTCCCGTATCGTCGGCGCGAGTCGGCCGAGTCGTCGATCTCGAGCTGGAGGCCGGGGATGCCGACGCCGCACGAGCCGAGCTCGAGCGCATGTGCGAGCAGCTGCTCGCCAACTCCCTGATCGAGAGCTACGAGATCGAGTTGCCCGGATGACGCCTTGACCAGCCCGCAGCCGAGAATCGGCGTCCTCCGCTTTCCGGGCGTGTGCGACGACCGCGACGCACTCTGGGCGCTCGCCGCGCTCG
>DATDDZ010000202.1:0-8357 GCA_036523555.1 Gaiellaceae bacterium | reverse complement strand
GCCTGCTTGAAGAAGTCCGCCCACTTGGCCCAGCTGCTCGGCAGCAGCCAGAGGCCGTGGATGAAGACGACCGGAGTGGTGCCGGAGGCGTTTGCCGTCTCGATCTCCCTGCTCTCCCGCTCCGAAATGGACGCCATGCCGAGCTCCTCCCGGTCGCAGTTGAAGGTCATCCGACCCTAGCGAACCGACGACGAGCTCATCCACGGGCGCCTGCGATCGTGGGCCGTGAAACACCGTCGCCGGTGAGCTCGTCGGTGCTCAGAATGCGTTGGCGGCCGACTTCCACTCCCGGAGGCGCTGCGCGATGAGCTCGGACCGCTTCTGCTCGCTGTCGCCGTCCAGCACCTGGAGGTCTGAAGCGTCGGCTCGAAGGTAGACGCCCGCGGTTCGAGCATTCAGCCCGGGGTCCCTTTCTGACCGTGTCGTCCAGTACCCGGTGGCGCGGTCAGCGGTCTCCACCCTGATCTCGCCGGTACCCTCGAGCTGCGGGGCATTCGGGTGCCGAGGGCGCTCGCCCTTCCAGAAGTAGAAGACGCCGGCCGGATCCCTGCGCTCCTTAGCAGCCTCGCTCCAGTAGCGGGCCGACAGGGTGCCGTCCTCCTGCCAGGCTCGGCCGTTCACGCTCAGGCCACCGTCGCGGTCGCGCGAGATGCTCAAGAGGCTCACCGCCGAGGGCTCGTCCTCGCTCCGCATGGTCAGCGAGAGCTGCCACCACAGCCCCTCGACTGGGCCACGGCGACCCTCGGTCTCGATCGCCTTGCGGAGCTTCTGGTTGATCGCGCGAAGCTCGGCCGGGCTGGTCGCCGGGTCGTAGCGGACGGACGTCAGCCCAAGCAGGTCACTCGGCAGCTTCGAGCCCTTCGCGTGGAGGATGAACGTGCGCCGGATGCCCAGCGCGCCCCCGAATAGCCCGGCCTCGAACACCACGTTGTCGCGCGGCGACGCCTGGCCGGACTCGGACGCATCCGTCGTGGTCCAGTCGTCCTGGGCGAACACGAACGCGGCGAAATCGACCTCCTGGGAGAGCTCGACGAGCCGATCGAGGGTGGACCGCCCCGGGTTGAACGTGGTCGTCCAGGGCTCGACGTCTGCGACGTCCTCGAGCCCGCGCGTGATCGCCTGGAGCAGTTTGGCCTGCTTGCCCGACGACCCGAGGAAGATGCGCGGCTTGTTCATGGGGCGATTCATGATGATGGACTGGCGCACACGCTACGCCGTCGGTCGCCCGTGGGCATCCTGAGAGCCGATCTCACCAACCCCAGACCTCTTCGTTGCAGCAACGCTTGCAGAGTTGCGCCCCGGCGCCGTCCCTCCCCCCGAGATCGCGACAGACTGCCGCAGACGGGTCGCTCCGCCGTCTAACCACCCGCGACGCCGGCCTTCGTCGGCACGCCCGCTACGCGTCCGCACCTCGTGCGCGGCGTCTCGTCCTGCGGCGTCGAGCTCGCCGGACGTCGGCCAGGACAGCCCGGGCTGCGTTCCTTCCGGGGCCGCCGGTGACTCCGCCCCCGGGATGTGCACCGGCCCCACACATGTAGAGGCCGCGGATCCCGGCAAGCCGGTAGCGAGCATGTCCGAGGAGGGGCCGCCAGGCGAAGAACTGGTCGAGGGCGTGCTCGCCGTGCATCGGGTGCCCGCCGGTGAGGCCGTACTCTCGCTCGAGGTCCGCCGGCGTAACGATGTGGCGAGCGACGACCTTGTCCGCGATACCCGGTGCGTAGACCTCGAGCGTCCGCACGGCCAGGTCCGCAACACCATCGCGCGCTGCCTCGTCCCAGTCCGCGTCATTGAGGCGCCGTGGTGCGTACTGCAACAGCGCGGTGATGACGTGGATCCCATCAGGGGCAAGCGAGGGGTCGGAGAGCGTGGGGATCGTTGCCTCGAGATACGGGTGCTCGGAGATTCGGCCGTACTTCGAGTCGTCGAATGCCCGCTCGAGGTCGTCGAGACTCGGTGCGATGACGATCCGCCCGCGCAGACGCTCGTCGTCAACGCCGCCGATCGCCGGCAAGCCCTCCAGGACGAGGGTCACCTTCGCCACCACGCCGGGCGTGCGGATGTGCTCGACCCGCCAGCCCAGAGTCGGGCCGACCTCGGCCGGGTCGACGAGGCGCAGAAGGGTCTGCTTGGGGTCGGCGTTCGATACGACGATCCGCGCGTCGATCTCCTCTCCGCTCGCCAGAGCGACCCCGTCGACAGAGCCTCGACCGGTTCGTATGGCCGCGACGTCGGCGTCGCAGCGAATCGTCGCGCCGTTGCTCTGCGCAGAGGCGACGAGTGCCTCCACCAGGGAATTCGGCCCGCCGCGCGCGAAGACCGTGCGGCCCACCGCTCCTCCTCCTGAGGCCGAGTCCCACAGGAAGTTGAGCGCCGTCCCCGCCGACCGAGGGCCCATGGCCGCGTAACGAATGCCTCGCACGCCGAGGACGCCGCGTAGCGCCTCGTCCTCGACGGCTTCGCCGACGAGGTCGGCGACGGACATCGGCAGCACCCGCAGCGCGTCGCGCAACTGCTCCTTCCCGAGGTGCCGAAGGCCGTTCAACACCGTGAGCCCACCGGTGGCGTCCGCGAGGGACGGAGACGCGAGGTCCGGTGGCTCGGTTGCCTGGACGCGCGCCAGGAACGCGCCCAGCGAGCGGATCCTGCGGTCGAAGGCGACGAACGCATCGGCATCGCGTGGCTGGGTCCCTGTCCGGAGCTCGATCGCCGTCCGGACAGGGTCACGCCACAACGTGAGGCCGGGCCCGTCC
The DNA here is from genome assembly GCA_036523555.1 of Gaiellaceae bacterium. Lineage (GTDB taxonomy): Bacteria > Actinomycetota > Thermoleophilia > Gaiellales > Gaiellaceae > 3-1-20CM-4-69-9. Next base: position 5,607 of record DATDDZ010000202.1, on the reverse strand, counting down.
GCGGACGGGGCGAAGGCCGTCACATCCGGCTCGATCGCGCGGAAGCCGTGCGGGCCGAGCCCGAGATCACGGACGACGTCGTCACGAAGGCCTCCGACGCAGTCGGCCGCAACCGGCGCGCGCACACCGGGCGCGACCTCCTCGGTGGCCAGGGGGCCGCCCGCCCGGCCGCGCCGCTCGAGAACCAACGTTCGGAGCCCCGCCTTCGCCAGGTACGAAGCCGCGACCAAGCCGTTGTGGCCGGCCCCGACTACGACCGCGTCGTATCGCTCCCGGGCCACCCTCAAGCGGCCTTCTTGGGGCGGAGCGCGCGCAGCACCTGGAGTGCCGCGAGGCGTCCCGACGCGCCCATGATCCCACCGCCGGGGTGGGTGGCCGAGCCGCACATCCAGAGGTTCCGCAGCGGCGTCCGGTAGCGCGCCCATCCAGGCACGGGCCGGTTGAAGAAGAGCTGCTCGAGTGAGAGCTCTCCCTGGAAGATGTTTCCCTCTGTGAGTCCGAACCGGTCCTCGATGTCTTTGGGGGTGAGCACCTGCGCATGCAGGATCAACTCGCGGATGTTCGGCGCCCGCTCCGCGATCGTGTCGATGACGGTCTCCCCGAAGGCATCACGCCGGCCGTCGTCCCATTCGTCGCCCTTGGCCAGGTGGTAGGGCGCGTACTGGACGAAGCAGCTCATGACGTGCTTGCCCGGAGGCGCCATCGACGGGTCGACCAGGGTTGGGATGACCATATCGATGTACGGGCGCCGGCTGAAGCGCCCGGACTTCGCGTCGTCATAGGCCTGCTCCATGTAGTCGATGCCCGGGCTGAAGCTGATCGCGCCGCGCAGGTGGTCGCCCACGCCGGGCAGGCACGTGAACTCGGGAAGCCCGTCAAGCGCCAGGTTCACCTTCCCGCTGGAGCCCCGGTACCGGTAACGCGCGACCTGCTCGAGGAACGACCCGTCCAGGACGCCGGGTGGCAGGAGCCGGACGAACGTCTGCTGCGGGTCCAGGCTCGACAGCGTCACCCGCCCGGTCACCTCGTCGCCGGCCGACGTGACGGCGCCGGTCACCTCGTCGCCTCGGGTCAGGAAGTGCTCGACGGGAGTCTCGGTCCGGATCTCGGCGCCGAACGACCGGGCAGCGCTCGCGATCGCCTCGCTGACGGCGCCGGTGCCTCCTCGCGGTATTCCCCAGGCGCGCAGGACGCCGTCGATCTCGCCCATGTAGTGGTGCAGCAGGACGTACGCGGTCCCAGGAGAGCGGATCCCCTGGAACGTGCCGATGATCCCGGAGGCGCTCATCGTCGCCTTCAGCGGATCCGTCTCGAACCACTGGTCGAGGAAGTCGGCGGCGCTCATCGTCATCAGCTGGATGAACACGGCCCGCTGCTCCAGGGAGAGACCGTTGAAAGAGCGGGCGAGACCTGCGACAGGGAGCCATTCGCGCGGATCGAGCCGGCCGGGGTCCGGCGGCGTCATGGACAGGATCGGCTTGACGAACCTCGCCATCTCGAACATCAGGCGGCCGTACTCCTCGTACGCCTCTGCATCGCTCACCGACCAGCGTCGGAGCTCGCGCACGGTGCGGCCGTGGTCGTTCACACGCCACAGGTAGTCGTCGTCGAGCGGCGTGAACGTTCCGTCGAGAGGCAGGATCTCGAGGCCGTGCTCCGGCAGCGCGAGCTCCCGGACGATTTCGGGACGGAGCAGCGAGACGACGTACGAGGCAACGCTGAACCGGAAGCCGGGGAACACCTCCTCGGTTACCGCCGCCCCGCCGAGAACGTGGCGCCGCTCCAGCACGACGACCTTGAGCCCGGCCCGCGCGAGGTACGCCGCGGCCACGAGCCCGTTGTGCCCGCCGCCGATGATCACGGCGTCGTAGGTGCAGTGATTGGAGGTCGCCATCAGCGGCGACACTAACCGCGGCACGGCCTGGTGCGCTTTCCAAAAGCCGCCCGACTATGCTTGCCGACTTGTCGGTCGGAACCGCGTTCTATCCCCGGACCGCGCCACTCAACACCAAGCTGCAGTGGCGGGAATGGTCGGGCTATCTCGTAGCGAGCGCATACTCCGACTCCCACGAGATCGAGTACAACGCCATCCGGGAGGCGGCGGCGCTCATCGACGTCTCTCCGCTCTACAAGTACCTGGTCTCCGGGCCTGACGCCACGCGGCTCGTCGACCGCGTGATCACGCGGGACGCGAGCAAGCTCGCCGTCGGCCGCGTCTACTACACATCCTGGTGCAACGAGGACGGCCGCGTGGTCGACGACGGGACAGTCGCCCGGCTGGAGGAGCAGACCTACCGTTGGACGGCCGCCGACTCGTCGCTGCGCTGGTTCCGGATGAACGCTCGCGGCCTGGACGTCGAGATCGAGGACGTGAGCGAACGCATCTCCGCGCTGGCCGTGCAGGGGCCGTTGAGCCGCGGCGTGCTCGAGGCGGCCACCGAGGCGCCCTGGGGCGACCTCAAGTACTTCGGCCGGCAGGCCGCGCAGGTCGGCAGTATCCCCGTCGACGTCTCACGGACCGGCTACACGGGCGACCTCGGCTACGAGGTGTGGGTCGAGAGCGCTCAGGCGGTCGAGCTCTGGGACGCCCTCGTCCGGGCCGGGAGCGCCTACGGCATCCGGCCAGCCGGGATGCTCGCCCTCGACATCGCGCGGATCGAGGCAGGGCTGATCCTCATCGAAGTGGATTTCGACTCCGTGCGGCGCGCGCTGATTCCCGAGCAGTCGTACTCGCCCTTCGAGCTGGGCGTCCTGGGCCGCTTCGTCGACTTCGAGAAGCCTGTGGAGTTCGTCGGCCGTCGCGCGCTCGAGCGGGAACAGGGTCGCGGTGGGCCTCCACGGAGGCTCGTCGGGCTCGAGCTCGAATGGGAGCCACTCGAGGAGCTGTACCGCGCGAAGGGGCTGACGCCGACGCTGCAGCCGGCCGCCTCACGCCTCCCCATTCCTCTGTACGCACGGGGCAGCCAGATCGGCAAGGCGACAAGCACGACGTGGAGCCCGACACTGAAGAAGGTGGTTGCGCTGGCGTCAGTCGCTGCCGACCAGAGCAAGCTCGGCACGAAGATCGACGTCGAGTGGACGGTGGAGGCGCGGCGCGGCCGGACGGCGGGGACGGTGATGGAGCTGCCGTTCTTTACCCCGATGCGCAAGACCTCGACGGTCGCTCGTTCACCAGCCCCCTAGCTTCACTGTCGGCGAACTCCACCGGGACGCGATCGAGATCGCGGCCCCGAAGATGAGCAGCCGCATTAGCGGCGCGGCTGCGGGATACGAAAGGGCCGCATTTGCGAACCTCTTGCAGTAGCGGGGGCGGGATTTCGACACATTTCCGCGACCGGCCCGCCTACAGGTTCGTCGAGGTCCGGCTATTCGCGCACCGAAGCTCGGAGGGCCGGAGAGAGCCCGGCCCTCCGAGCCTTGAGGAGCACGGTCTAGTCGGCTTCGCCGACCTTATAGCGAGCAACACAGACACTGCGTCCCGTCGAGGGCTGCTCGCACTCGCCGGAAGCGATGAGCTTCGCGTCGCTCTGGAGGGCGACCTCGAAGATCTCGTCGTCGGCCGCGCCCGGCGCTGTCGACGTCCTGACGATGCCGCCCGTGCCGAACGACGCGTCGAGCGAGCCGCCGGCGTTGAAGCGCGCGACTAGGAAGTCGCCGTCGACCCCGACGGCGGTCGCAGCGACCCCGCCGCCGACGAGGATCTTGCCGGTCGTCTGGACGACGAGATCCTGGGGGAGGTCATCGGTGTTCCCGGGGCCGACGTTCAGCGTCACCTTCCCGCCCGTGCCGAAGGAAGCGTCCAGGGAGCCGTCCGGGTTGTAGCGGAGCAGCGCGAGGTCGAAGAGGAATCCTTCCGCCTCGGCGGCGGCGGCGGCCACGATTTTCCCGCCCGCAGTGATCGCCGCGCCGACCAGGGTGTCGAAGTTGTCTGCAGACGCCACTGCGGCCGTCACGATGCCGTCTCCGTCGAACGACCTGTCGAGGGCGCCGCTGGGGAGATAGCGCGCAAGCGCGGAGTTGAAGCCACCGGCTCCGGGGCCCATGTTCGCCTGCCCCGTGACGACGATCCTGCCCGCGGGGTCGATCGTGAGGCCGTTCGTCGTGACGATGTCGTTGTTGTCGCCCGGAGCGACCCGCGTGATGGCGATGCCGCCGCTTCCGAACGTGCCGTCGAGCGAGCCGTCAGGGTTGTAGCGGGCGAGCATGAAGTTGCGGCCCCCCGCGCCCAGGCCCATATCCGCGAAGCCGGCGACGACGATCTTTCCGTCGTCGAGCACCGCTACGTCGTGCGCCCGGTCCCGCCTCGTGCCCGGGCCGACCGCCGTCGTCACCTTCCCGGCCGTGCCGAAGCTGGTATCGAGCGTGCCGTCGGCGTTGAAGCGGGCGAGCGCGACGTCGAAGCCGCCCGTCGCCGTCACGGCATCGCCGGCGGCGACGATCCTGCCGTCGCCGTCAAGCGCGATGTTCCAGATGTGCTCGTCGAAGCCGCCGGCGCTCGACATGCTCGTCAGCACCGTTCCGCCCGCGCCGAAGCTCACGTCGAGATCGCCCTTGCGGGTGTAGCGCAAGATCCGCCACTGGTGGCCGCCCGCGGCGGCCCCCATGTCGGACGAGCCGCCGACCACGACCCCGCCGTTTCGCTGGATCGCCAGACCGTTCTGACCGTCCTCTCCCGCGCCCGGCGCCGTCGCGGTCACCGCAACCCCACCGTTGCCGAAGCCGGGGTCCAGCTTGCCGGGCGCCGCGGCGGCTGCCGTCACGAACAGCGCGCCGGCAAGCACCACGAGTGCCGCTAGTGTCGTCGAAAGCCGCTCATTCATCAGGGTCTCCTTTCCTTTGCGGTGAGACCGTCGCGTTTCTCGCTTCGAGAATCCGGTCGAACGCGAGCTCGGCGCGCCGCGCGAAACGCTCGACCACAGCGGTCCTGGACGCCTCGACGAAGTGAAAGAACGTCTCGTCTTCCGGCACGTAAGTCGAGCGCAGGTATCGAACCCGCAACCCGTCCTGCGACAGGGCGTGCGCCACTTCGCTCAGACGCTCGACCAGATCGCCGAGCTCAGCCTCGCTCGAATCGGGCATGTAGCACTCGAGGAGATAGACGGTCACGGTGGCGACGCTACGGCCGGCCGCCTCCGGACGAAATGCGGAAACCCACAGACTTTGCGGTCGCGACCGCTGCGCCTAGCTCTGTCGCGTCAGCACATGCGCCAGCTCCGTGCGGGAGCGAACGCCCAGCTTGGCGTAGATCCGCGTGAGGTTGGCTTCGACCGCGCGCACGCTGATCACGAGCACAGCGGCGACCTCCTTGTTCGTGTGGCCCTCGGCGACGAGCTCGGCCACGCGCCGCTCAGTCGACGTCAGCTCCCAGCGCTCGCGCGTCCTGCCGCCGATTCGCCTCAGTTCGGCGGCCGCGCGCTCGGCCCAGCGCTCGGCGCCGAACTCCGCGAACGTCGCCTGCGCCGCCTCGAGCGCTTCGCGGGCGGCGCGCTTCTGCTTGGCGCGCCGCCGCACCTGACCAAGCGCGAGCAACGTCCTCCCGCGTTCGAGCGGCAACGGGAGCTCGCCGGTGAGCTCGACGGCGCTCTCGAGCGTCTCGAGCGCGCGTTC
>DATDDZ010000201.1:0-4987 GCA_036523555.1 Gaiellaceae bacterium | reverse complement strand
TCAGTCGTCAGTTCCACAGGGCTACACGAAGAACGAGGATGGTCAGTGTGTTCTGGTTCCACCAGTGACGACCACAACCGTCACGACTACGACAGTTCGGACGTGCCCCGACGGCCTCCCGCCCAACGCGGGCAAGGACGGCCAGCCGGGTAACGACGACTGCAACCGCACGACGACCACCACGACGCTGACGACGGCGAGCGTCCCGACCACGACGACTGACCCCGGGACGACGACCTCGACGTCGACGTCCACCGACACGACGACGACGACCGAGGCAGCTGCGGGGACGACGACGAGCAGCACGCCGCCCCCCGCTTCGGGTGTCGCGGGTGCGACGGCATCGTCTCCGCCGGCGAAGGGAACCCTTCCGTTCACCGGCGCGCCCGACTGGATGCCGGCCCTCGGCGGCGGGCTTCTGCTCGCCCTCGGCCTGGGCCTGCGGCGCCTGGGAAAGGAGGCCTAGCGACTGCGGCTGAGGCGTGATCGCGGTTCGACACCGAGCGGCACCTGCAGGTGCCGCTCGGCCTTTGAGCCCTACTCCCGGGTGAGCGCGACGGCGAGCCAGATGCGCCGGCGTCGCTGGGCGACAGGCCTGAAGCCGTGGTCGCGAGCGGTGTCGATCATCCGGCCGGGCGGGTGCACGTAGCTACGGAAGTCCCTGCCCGTCGCGCGCATCCAGATGTTCGAACACGTGTTGACGAGCCGGGAGACCGGGTTGCGGGGCGGAAAGCTGAAGACCAATGTGCGGCGCGCGTGGCGCGCGGCCTCGCCGACAAGGCGCTCGTAGTCCGGGTAACAGCAAACGACGCGATGCATGAGGACGACGTCCGCGTCGCCGAATCGGCCGTCGTGCGCGAAGTCACCGATCTCCCGGTCGATGCGCTCCGCGACGCCTGCCTCGTCCGCGAGCTGCGCGGCTGCCGCCTCGTAACCCGGCGAGTACTCGACGTTCACAGCTCTCTCAGCGCCGGCCGCGAGCAGCTCGAGCTGGATCGCCCCCACGCCGCCGCCGACCTCGAGCACCTTCGCTCCGGCGACTCCTTCGGCGACGAGCGCATCGACGATCCACTGCGCGGGCGGCCCCAGGCCCCGGCGCCGATAGCCCTCGGCGTCACGACGCGCCACCTTCTCGTCGAACACATCTCCGTACCGGGAGGATCCGCAGCAGTTCACGGCCGGGAGTCTAGGCCGCCTCCTCTCTCCGTAGTTCTCCGCACCGCGTCACCGCGGCTTACCCCGATGCGCGCCTACCGGGGCCTGGACACGATGGGGACGTGGCGTCCAGAGCTGCCTCGAAGTCGAAGAAGCGCGCAGCAAAGAAGCGCGTGCGCGTCCCGGCGCCCGCGAGGCCCCAGGCTCCGCAGGCTCGGCCCGTCGTTCGTGCCGGGGGTACCGGCAGGGTCTATGCCTACGCGCTCGGAACGGCCCTGCTGCTCGGAGCGCTCCTCGTCGGCCTCAGCCAGCTCTCCGTCCACCAGGGCAAGACGGGGGCGAGTGCAGGCACTCCCTCGGGAGGCGTCACCGCCATCGCGCCGACCGCAGCGCTGCTCGACGGGATTCCGCAGCGCGGGAACACGCTCGGCTCGCCGAAGGCGCCCGTCCAGCTCGTCGAGTACGCGGATCTCCAGTGCCCGTACTGCAGCCTCTATTCGCGCGACGTTCTGCCGACCCTGATTCGGGACTACGTCCGAACCGGCAAGGTGCAGCTCGTCTATCGCGGGCTCGCGTTCATCGGGCCCGACTCGGTGAGCGCTCTGCGAACCGCGACCGCGGCAGCCGCGCAGAACAGGATGTGGAACGTCGTCGAGCTTCTCTTCGCGAATCAGGGCGCCGAGAATGCCTGGGTGAGCGACGGGCTCCTGCGGTCGATCGTGACCGCGGCGGGAGCGAGCCCGACCCGGGTCTTCGCCAACCGTGACGGAGCCACCGTGACTCGGTCGCTCCAGAGCTGGGCGAGCAGTGCGAACGCGAACAACGTCACCGGCACGCCGACGTTCTTCTTCGGCCGGCGAGGCGCCCGGCTCGAACGGCTCGTGCTCAGCACGCTCGACGTGTCGCAGTTCCGGGCAGCACTCCACGGAGCGCTGCACGGATGAGCGACCGCGCGCTGCGCCTCGTGATGGCCGCGCTCGCGACCGCCGTCGTCGGGATCGCCGGCTACCTCCTCCAGGCTCACTACTCGGGCGGCTCGATCGTCTGCTCGACCGGGGGCTGCGAGACCGTCCAGCAGTCGAGCTACTCGGAGATCTTCGGGATCCCGGTCGCCCTCGTCGGCCTGGTCGGCGCGGTCGCGATCCTCGCGTCTCTCGTTCGCGGCGACCTCTACGGGCGCGCGACGGGAGTGGCGCTGACCCTGTCGGGGTTCATCTTCGCCGCGTACCTCGTGATCGTGCAGCTGGCCGTCATCAATGCCGTCTGCGAGTGGTGCATCGCGAGCGACTCCCTGATGACGGTGATGGCGGCGGTTGCCCTCTGGCGGGCCCGCGCCGACGTAACGGAGCGCGCCTAAACCGACCCGAATGCGCAGTCTCTTGATCGCAACCGTCGGCTTTCTCGTCTTACTCGCGGGAGCGGCCTTTGTGGCCGTCGCGACCGTTCCCGCACAACCTCGGACGTCCCCTCCGAGGACCGTCTTCGTCGCCGGAGCCGCACGCCCACTCCCCGACACGTCGTTCGTACGCACACGCGATTGCCTCAGCCGCCCGCGCGCGTGCGTGAACGGCGTCGGCGGGCTCGAGCTGGTCTATCTGACGAAGGGCACGATGCCGAGGAGGCCGACGACTGCGACCGTCCTCACCGACACCGACTGCGCGGCCGATCGCAACGGCGTCTCGCACTGCTCCAACATCCTTCGCCTCGCATCTGGCCGGCGGATAACGGTCCGTCACGACCACAAGATGATGAACGACCCGTGCCTCAGTCCCGGCGAGCGGGTTCGCGTGCGCTCGATCAGGTAGACACGCAGCCAACCGCGGCTACGCTCGTCAGCCGCCCGTGGCTGCGGTGGAGGCACCCGCTGCCGCGGCGCTCTCGGCGTCCTCGGCGAGCCCGCGGACGACGAAGGCGGCGAAGAGCAGCAGACCGGGCTCGACCGCTCCGAGATCATCCAGGGTGATCCTGACCGGTCGCTTTCCCCAACTCTTTCCGTCGAGAACGGCGACCTCGCGGTCTCCGTCCGCGAGCGCGTAGCGCTCGCGCCAGCTGCTGGCGGGACGGAGCGCAAGCTCTCGCCCGGCCCAACGCAGCGTTCCTCCCCGACGCAGGCTGCGCGGCTCGAACTCGCCCACCACTGTGCCCAGCACGTCGGTGGCGGTCACGCCCCGTCGCCAGAAGCCGCGCCGCATGATCTGCCACGTCGTGCCTTCGGCCTCGGCGATGGCCGATCGCGACAGGAAGCCCTGTAGCCGGAGGGTGCCGACGCCCTCGAGCTCGTAGAGCCTGCGGTCGCGCGTCGTACGCGTTAGCTCGAGGTCCACCATCGGTTCGAGAGGGTACCCCGGGGCCGATAGACGGAGGCCGCCCTCAGAGGCGGCCTCGATCGTCCGGTGAGGAAGTCGTCCGCTAGACGAGTTCCTTCCAGAAGAGCTTGACGTCCTCGGCCGGGAAAGTCTCGGTCTCGAACATCTCGAGCTTCGCGATCTTGCCGAGGACGCGGAACGCCGTCTCGAGATCGGGATACTCGAAGATGCCGAGGTACTCCCACGGGCCCATCACTGCGAGGAACCGCTCGACAGTGCCGCCCTCGCCCTCGACGATCTTGTGGATCTTGTCGAAGTACTCGGGGGTCTTCTCGAGGTGCTCCCGCGCGATCGGCGCGACGCGGAACAGCCCGACATAGGTGAACATAGTCACCTCTTTCACTCGGGGGTATGGCCTAGAACCCCATCAACATGTGAGCATCTCGCCTGGCTGCGTGCGGCGAATCCGCGGGCCCTCGGAATCACGTTAGTCGAAACTACTGATGATTTTGGCCAAGCGGCCTCCCATGAGGGGTGTCCTGAGCCTGGGCGTAGAGAATCAAGAGCAATCAGCCGCCGAGGGTCGCGAGGCTCACGCCGAACCCACGGCCATGAGCCGCGGGGCCCAGCCGTTTGACTGGGCCCCGCGGCACGAAGAGCGTGGGCCGCTCTCAGCGTGTCTTGCCGGCCAAGGCGATCGTGGCTGTCGTTCGCGCCATCGTCGCCCTCGCTGTGGTCGGTTGTCTTAGCTCGATGTGTACGTGAGGTTGTCGATCAGGTAGCCGTGGCCCACCAGCGCCGGAGCTGCCGTGCCGCTCGCGCGGAACAGCATCGTGCTAACTGTGGGGACAGGCTCGCCTGCGAGCGGGTAGTAGCCCTCCCAGGTCGTGCCACTCGCCGCCAGCTTGCCGTCAATGTAGATCTTGGCAGTGTCGTTGCTGGCCTTCAGGTCGAGCGAGAACTGGATCGTGTGGGAACTCGAACGGCTGAGCGTGGCGATGTCCTTCTCCTTGAACGCTTTCGTATTCCTGATGTCGTCGAAGAAGACGTGTACGCCGTCGGCCTGATCCTCGAAGCGCAAGTAGCTCATCCGCGCACCTGGCCGTTGTCAGGGCTTACCGAGATGGCTAGGCCGCTCTGCACGTCGGCCGACGTTGTTCCGATCGAGAACCTCGCATTGAAGTGCGATTGGGGAAGTCCCTGCCCAGCCGGGCTTGCGAGAGCCGGCGAGAACGTCTGATCGCCGAAGCTGCCGCTGGTCTTCGCGTTCGAGATCTGCAACGCCTGGTCGCCGAAGCCGTAGAGCGAGGTGCTCACAACGTTGGCGTCGTACAGACCGCTATTCGACCACTGCTGCTGTCCGATGATATTGGCGAGGGTGTAGCCCTGATCGGAATTGAACGTGATCGGGCCTCTTGTGTCGGCTGTGGCGAAGCTCGCCTAGCGACCGGGTCTGGGCGATCTTCGACTGGGACGAGGCGGGCTGGCAAAGCTTCACCTCGGACGCCGAGGTCCCGGCGATCTTT
>DATDDZ010000200.1:0-2146 GCA_036523555.1 Gaiellaceae bacterium | reverse complement strand
GATGACGCCGTCCTTCCCCGAGGCGTCGATCCCCTGCAGCACGAGGAGGACACTCCGCCGGCCCTCGGCGTAGAGGCGCGGCTGGAGCTCCTCGAGCCGCGCGTGGAGCCGCTCGAGGTGTTTCTTGCCGGTTTCCTTCGCGAAGCCGAGCGTGTCGCCCGGATCGCGCTTCGCAATCATCGCGTCCTCCCCCGGAGGGACGCGAAGGTGATCCAGCACTGGTCCCTCGGCGCGCGGCACACGGCCTTGTATCACGCTACGGTCAGCCGCCGAAGGATCGCAGCGCCGTATCGAGACGCTGTCTCGTCGTGAGGGCACCGGCAAACAGGTCCCCGTGCTTGCGGACTCGCTCGAGGACGACCTGCATCGTGAACGCGAGCGGGTCGAGCCGCTCGTTCACCTCGCTCCATCGCAGCGGGGTCGACACGGGCGCGCCGGGGCGCGGCCGGACGGAATACGCCGAAGCGATCGTCTTGCCCTCCCCGTTCTGATTCGAGTCGATCAGCACCCCGCGCCGCTTCGACTTCGTCCACTCCGTGGTCGCGAGGCCACGGTGCGTGCGCGCGATCGCGCCGGCGACGATCTCGGCGAACTGGCGCGTGTCCGCGTACGTGTACCGCCGCTCCACCGGGACGATCACGTGCATGCCCTCCGCGCTCGAGGTCTTCGGGAAGCCGACCAGCCCGAAGGCGTCGAGCGCTTCCTTCACGAGCAGCGCGACCTGCACCGTCTCGCGAAACCCGACGTCGGGCGCCGGGTCGAGGTCGAAGAGGACGAAGTCCGGCCAGTCGGGCCGGTCGATCCGCGAGTACCAGGCGTTGAGGTCGATGCAGCCCATGTTCACCATCCAGAGCAGGGCAAGCTCGTCGTCGACGACCGGGAAATTCACCGACTTCCGGCGGCGGGGCGACTCCCGCGTGGAGACGAGCGTGCGAAACGTCGGGATCCAGTCCGGCATGTGTGACGGGGCGTCCTTCTGGAAGAACCGGCCTCCCTCGATGCCGTCGGGCCACCGAATCATCGTGAAGGGGCGATCCTTCAGATGCGGGACGACCGCCGGCGCGATAGCGCGGTAGTACTCGAGCAGGTCACCCTTCGTGATCCCCTCGACCGGGAAGAAGACCTTCTCGAGATTCGAGAGCTTCAGCTCGCGAGAGCCCTTCGTGACCCGATCGGCGAGCGGCTCCTCGCGCCGGACATCCGTCGCGGGCTTGTCGTCGCGTATTCCCTGGTACGAGGGAGCACGCAAGCGGCCGTCGTGTGTCCACTCCGCGAACTCCACCTCCACGACGAGCGTCGGCTCGACCCAGATCACGTCGCTCTTGCGCACCTTCTGCATCTTCGGCACCTCGCGGAACGGCGGCGTCTCGCGCCTGAGCGGCCTCAGCCGGTCGAGCAGCGTCTCGATCTCCTTGCCGCCGAAGCCCGTGCCTACGTTCCCCGCGTAGACGAGCTCGCCGCTGCGGTAGTAGCCGAGCACGAGCGACCCGAAGCTCGAGGCGCGCCTGCCGGTCCCCTTCGTGTAGCCGGCGACGACGAGCTCCTGCCGGCCGTGTGTCTTGAGCTTGAGCCAGTCGCGCGTACGCCTGCCCTGGACGTAACGTGAGTCGAGCCGCTTCGCGACGATGCCTTCGAGCCCCTGCTGCTGCGCGGCCTGGTAGAGAGCCGTCCCGTCGTCGAAGCTCTCCGAGAGACGAACCGTCTTGTTGCGGCGGTCGAGCACCTGCTCGAGCCGCTTCCGCCGCTCGACGAGAGGAAGGTCGACCAGCGACTCTCCGTCGACCTCGAGCACGTCGAACGCGTAGTAGACGAACGGCGTCCCCGCCTGGCTCTGCTGCATCGCCGAGAAGCTCGACCGGCCGGACTCGTCGAGAGCGCAGACCTCGCCGTCCAGCACGCAGGACGGCGTCCTCACCGCCCGCTCGAGCTGCCGTGCGACCTGCGCGAACCGCGACGTGAGGTCATTGCCGTTACGGCTCGTCAGCCGGGCGTCGCCTCCCATGAGGGTCGCGATCGCGCGGTAGCCGTCCCACTTCACCTCGAAGACCCAGCCGGCGCCTCGGGGGACAGCGTCGACCGGCGTGGCGAGCATGGGCGCATACGTGCGGCCGGGCTCGCGAGGGTCGGCTCCTGCCTCTTCCCGCTT
>DATDDZ010000199.1:0-2081 GCA_036523555.1 Gaiellaceae bacterium | reverse complement strand
CGGCCGAGCGCGTCGTCGAGCAGATGAAGCGCGAGTTCGTCTCGAACGTCTCGCGAGAGCTCCGCTCCCCGCTAACCTCGATCTACGGCTTCGCCGAGACGCTGCTCCGCGACGACGTGCTCTTCGGCGAGGAGGAGCGTGACACGTTCCTTCGGTACATCACGGCAGAGGCTAGCCGGCTAACCGCGATCGTCGACCGGCTGCTCGCGGTCGCGCGGCTCGACGCGGGCGACCTCCAGGTACACCTCGCGGCGACCGATGTCGGCGCCGTCGTGCGGGAGATCGTCGCGGCGTCCGAGCTGACGCTCGGCGGGAGCGGCCACGAGTTCGTGCTCGATCTTCCGCCCGAGCAGATCGAGGCCGAGACGGACCGCGACAAGCTGCGCCAGATCGCCACCGATCTGGTCGAGAACGCGGTCAAGTACTCGCCGGAGGGCGGCACGATCACCGTCTCCGTCCGCCGCCGCGACGACACGGTCGAGATCAGCGTCGACGACGAGGGAATCGGGATCCCCGAATCGGAGCGAGCGAGGATCTTCACGAAGTTCTACCGGGCGGAATCGGAGGAGCGGGGCCTCGCGAGCGGCGGCAGCGGCCTCGGCCTGTTCATCGCCAAGGAGCTGCTCGCGGCGATGCGCGGCACGATCTGGGTCCGCCCTCGCGACGGCCGTGGCTCGAGCTTCGTGTTCACACTTCCGCTGGCCGGGCAAGGTGTACTGAGCGAGCGAGAGTAAGGGCAGGTATGAATTCCGACCGGAACGTGAGGGTGCTGGTCATTGACGACGAGGCTCCGATCCGCCTGCTCTGCCGGGTCAACCTGGAGGCGGAGGAGATGGACGTGCTCGAGGCGAGCGACGGGCCGACCGGGCTCGAGAAAGCCCGGAACGAAGAGCCGGACGTGATCCTCCTGGATGTGATGATGCCCGGGCTCGACGGCTGGCAGGTCGCCGAGGAGCTGATCGGCGACGAGCGCACGCGTTCGATCCCGATCGTCTTCCTCACCGCTCGGGCAGAGGCACGCGACCGTGCGCGCGGGCTCGACCTCGGCGGGATCGACTACGTGACGAAGCCGTTCAACCCGGTCGAACTGGCGCCGCTCGTCCGGGAGCTGATCGATCGCGTCGATCGCGGCGAGCGCGAGGACGTCAGGCGCGAGAAGATCGCCGAGCTACGCGACCTGATCGAGCCCGGCTAGCGGCCGGCGAAGTCGGTCGTGACTACCGACGCGCCGGCATAGCCCTCGAAGCTCCCGACCCGGATCCCGACGCCCACGATGTGGTACCCGGGGCGCAGGAGGTTCGCGCGGTGCTCGGGGCTCGCCAGCCAGAGGTTCACGATCGCGTGTGCCTCCGCGAGCGCCCCGATGGCCCACGCCAGGTTCTCGCCCACTCGCCGTGCCCGCACGCCCGCCCTCCGGATGCGCGCGGCGAAGGCGCCGTGGCTGAAGCTGTCAGTCCGCAGCATCACCCGCGAGTGGCTGCGTGCCGTGCGCTGAAGCCGCGTGTCGATCCGGAGCGGCCCCACTCCGTGCGCCTGCCGCGCAGCGTTCATCGCTTGCAGCATCGCGAGCTCGGCCGCGGTCGGCGTCGCCTTCGCCTCTCCGGCCAGGGCCGAAAATGCGAACGCGGAAACGACAACAACCACTGTAAGAACTCGCCGGGGCACGAGTGCGGCGGATGTAAGCAGACGTTCCGGACGTAAACCTGCTTGAAACTTACGCTTTTACAGTTTTTAAACAGTCAAATTTCCCGCTCGGAGCGGGAAATTTGCCTTCTCCAACTTGAAAGTTAGACTGAAATTTCTCGAATCGGGACGTAGCGCAGCCTGGTTAGCGCGCCTGCTTTGGGAGCAGGAGGCCGGCGGTTCGAATCCGCCCGTCCCGACTACGTCTCTGGTCTCGCTCTCGCGAGGGCCTGTCCCCGCGTTGCCGCAACTGCCGGGCCTCCTCGTCCGTTGGAGTTCCGATGGCCCGCCAGAAGGAGACCACGCGCGTCGGGCTCGTGCGCCACGAGCGTCCGCTGCCCGACGAGGCTCCGATCTTCCCCGAGGAGCAGCCGTCGCCCCAGCCCGAGCGGCGCGAG
>DATDDZ010000198.1:0-1613 GCA_036523555.1 Gaiellaceae bacterium | reverse complement strand
GATCGCGGACACGCCGGCGTCGACGGCGGCCTGGGGCCCGTCCGGGAACGGGAAGAACGCGTCGGACGCGAGCACCGCGCCCTTGAGGTCGTGACCGTGCTCGCGCGCCTTCTCCAGCGCGAGCCGCACGGCGTCGACGCGGCTCGTTTGCCCACCCCCGATGCCGATCGTCGCCAGGTTCTTCGCGAGCGCGATCGCGTTCGAGCCGACGTGCTTGCAGACGCGCCAGGCGAACACGAGGTCTCCCCAGGTGGCCTCGTCCGGGTCGCCACACGCGACCTCCATTCCCTCACGGTCGTCGATGTCCCAGTCACGGTCCTGCACGAGCATCCCGCCGAGGACGCGTTTGAAGTCGCGCTCGCCCGCGACGAGCCCGCGGCGCTCGCGATCGTGGAGGATGCGGATCGCCTCCTTCCGCTCGAGCAGCTCGAGCGCTCGGTCCTCGTAGCCCGGGGCAAACACGACGTCGACGAAGCGTTCCGCCAGAAGAGCGCCGAGTTCTGCCGAGATCGGGCGGTTGACCGCGCAGACCATCCCGAAGGCCGAGACCGGATCCGATGCGAGAGCATGCTCGTAGGCCTCCTCGATCGTGCCCGCGACCGCGACGCCGCAGGGATTCGCGTGCTTGACGATCACGCAGGCCGGCAGCGCGAACTCGCGGAGAAGCATTCGTGCCGCGGAGAGGTCGAGCAGGTTGATCAGTGACAGCTCTTTGCCGTGCAGCTGCTCGACCCGCGAGAGCAGGTGCACCCGTGCGCCCTGCTCCGCGTAATAGGCGCCGCGCTGGTGCGGGTTCTCGCCGTAGCGCAGGTCCATCAGCTTGTCGAAGGAGGTGACGAGCGTCTCGGGGAACGCGTCGACGTCGGCGAACCAATGCGCGATCGCCGCTTCGTAGGCCGCGGTGGTGGAGAACGCCTCGGCGGCCAGGGCTCGGCGAGTTGCCAGTGACACGTCGCCGCGTTCCCGCAGCTCCTCGAGGATCGACGGATACCGCTCGGGGCGGCAGATCGGCGCGACGTGGGCAAAGTTCTTCGCGGCTCCGCGAAGGAGCGAAGGGCCGCCGATGTCGATCATCTCCACCGCCTCCTCGGGGCGGACGCCGAAGCGGCCCGCGACCTCGCTGAACGGATAGAGGTTGACGCAGACGAGGTCGAACGGGCGGATCTCGTGGGCCTCGAGCGTTGCGGCGTCCTCGGCGTGGTCGCGGCGCGCGAGGATGGCCGCGTGGATACCGGGATGGAGCGTCTTGACCCGGCCTCCGAGCAACTCGGCGACGCCGGTGATGTCCTCGACGCGCTCGACGTCGAGGCCGACCTCGGTCTCGAGGAAGTCCGCCGTTCCGCCGCTCGCGACGAGCTCGAAGTCGAGCTCGGCCAAGCCGCGCGCGAACTCCTGCAGGCCGGTCTTGTCGTAGACGGAGATCAGCGCTCGCATAGCTCTCTAACCACCTCGGGCAGGATCCGGTGCTCGACGGCGTGGATCCTGGCGAGGAGTGTCTCACGCGGCTCGACCGCAACGGGCTCCTGGCGGATCACAGGCCCTGTGTCGACTCCCTCGTCGACGTAGTGGACGGTGACCCCGGTGGTCTCGACGCCCGCCGCGAGTGCCGCCGA
>DATDDZ010000197.1:0-3037 GCA_036523555.1 Gaiellaceae bacterium | reverse complement strand
TGGCCGAGGCGACCGGAGGGATCGGCGCCGACGTGGTCATCGAGGCGGCGGGCTCCGCAGGAGGGCTCGACGCCTCGCTGAAGCTCGCGCGCGGTCGCGGCGTCGTGTCCGTCGTCGGCGCGCACTTCGAGCCCGACTATCCTCTCGACAACGCGCTGATGTTCGAGCGCGAGCTGACGCTTCGCTTCTCGATCGGCGA
This sequence comes from Gaiellaceae bacterium, assembly GCA_036523555.1. Lineage (GTDB taxonomy): Bacteria > Actinomycetota > Thermoleophilia > Gaiellales > Gaiellaceae > 3-1-20CM-4-69-9. The sequence continues at coordinate 2,838 of DATDDZ010000197.1, read as the reverse complement.
CCCGACCGCCGACGCTGGGCTCCTCCTGTCCCGGCTCGCGAGCGGCGAGCTCGACCCCGGCGCGATCGTCACCCATCGCCTGCCGCTCGCCGACGCCGCCGAGGCCTATCGGCTCTTCGACTCGCGCGAGGCGACGAAGGTGGTGCTGTCGACATGAGGGCGTCTCTCGCCGTTGCGGGTCTCGCCGGGCTCCTGCTCCTTGGAGGGTGCGGCGGCGGCGGATCGCCCGAGCTGCAAGCTGCTCCGCCCGAGGTCGCCAAGCGGCTGATGACGGCTCGCCTGAACGCGAAGCACCTCGACTACCGGTGGGTCGCGTGCGTGCGGGTCGGCAGGACCTACACACACGTTCCGATCACGCGCTGCAACGTGAACTTCGGGATCGATCCGCACATCGAGGCGTACTGCCTTCTGCTGAAGAACGGGAAGCTCGTCACCAGCCATGAAGACCCCGCGATCCCCTGCGCGCACGACGACGCCGGCTGGGACCGCACGACGATCGTCGACTCGAGCTCCTGATGCCACTCGAGAACGAGCAGATCCTCTCTGCTGTCGAGTCGAAGCGCGACGCCGCCCTCGCGGCGCATCGCTTCGTACACGAGCATCCGGAGCTCGCGCATGAGGAACATGAGTGCGCCCGCTACCTCTGCGACGTCCTGGAGGGGGCCGGGCTCGAGGTCGAGCGTGGTGTCGCCGGAATGGGCAGCGCGTTCCGCGCAACTCTCAACGGAGTGCGTCCTGGTCCTTCGATCGGCCTGGTCGCCCTCTACGACGCCGTGCCGGTCTTCCGGCCGGACGGCTCGATCGAACCGGTGCACTCGTGCGGCCACGATGCGATTGCCGCGGGTGTCGTGGCGACTGCGCTCGCGCTGGCCGACCTGCGCGACGAGCTGCCCGGCGCCGTGGTCGTCTTCGGCTGCCCCGCGGACGAGATCCCGGCGCCGCTGACCGTGGAGCGGGGCGGCGGCAAGGCCGTGGCGGCGGGAGCCGGCCTCTGGGACGGGATCGACGCGGCCCTCTACGCGCATCCCGAGTTCGTCGACACCGTCTTCCGTCGCTCGCGCTGGATGCGCCGCGAACGCGCCACCGTGACCGGAACTCGGTCGCTGGCCGGCGAGGCGGAGGCTTCGGTCGACGCGGTCGTTGCCGCGATCACCGCGGTCAAGCAGCTCCCGGCCGCCGACGCGATCGTCGAGCACGTCGCCCTCGAGGGAGACGTCGAGGAGGGCGGCGGCCTCACCGCCACGATCCACGTTCTGCTCCGCTCCGATGAGGAGAGCGGGCTCGACGAGCTCGCGGGACCGATTCACGCCGCGCTGCCCGATGCCGCGTGGACGAGCGACCCCGTCGTTTGCGGCCTGCGGCCCGACGACCGGGTGGCCGCGGCGGTGAAGGAAGCCGTCCTGGCGCTCGGGCGTGCGTTCGACGACGACCCGGAGCCCCTGCCGTTTGCAACCGACTTCGGGAACGTCTCGCAGCGCGTTCCCGCTGCGTTGATCGGTATCGGCCGGCCCGGAGGCTGGGCCTTCCACACCGACGAGGGCGCGACGCAGTTCGCGCAGGACGGGCAGGACTGCGCAATGGAGATAGCGGTTGTGCTGGCCCTCGCGTCGGCGCGGCTGCTCCGCGGCGCCTAGCCGCGTCGACCGGTGAGGGTCACCGCCGAGGACGCGCGCCGTTTTCTGGTTGCACGGCACTTCCTCGCGCCGGCACGATCTCTCGAGGGAGGACTCGACGCCGTGCTCGAAGTCTTCCGCAAGTTCGGCTCGATCCAGTTCGACCCGCTCGCAGTTGCCGGTCGGAGCCACGACCTGGTTCTGCACGCGCGGGTCGCCGATTACGACCCCGCCTGGTGCGACCTTCTCTACGAACGCCGGACGATCTTCGAGGCCTACAACAAGGGGCTTTCCCTCATCCCGTCCAGCGAGTTCGCCTGGTTCCGCGGGACCCTGAGCCGGAACGCGCCGCGCATCCTCGCCGAGAACGCCGAGGTGGCCGAGCGGGTGCTCGAACGGATCCGCGCGGACGGCCCGGTGTCGGCGCTCGACTTCGAGCGCGAGCGCGGGGAGACGACCGACTGGTTCGGGATGCCGACAAACGCTGTGCGCGCCGTGCTCGAGGCGTACGCCGTCACCGGGGTTCTCGGGCTCGCGCGGCGCGACGGCAATCGCCGGTACTACGACCTCCTCGAACGGCTGCTACCGGCCGACCTGCTCGCTCACGATGTGCCGCTGAGAGAGCAACTCCGACACAAGCTTCTGTCCCGTTACCGAGCCCATGGCCTGCTCGGCGTCGGCGGCGGTGCGGACATCTTCGGCGGCCTCGGGTACGCGAAGCCGAGCCCGGAACACCTGCACCCGGGGCGAAGCGCGTTGCGCGACGAGCTGGTCGAGCTCGGAGAGCTTCTTCCCGTCGAGGTCGAGGGCGTGCGCGGCAAACGCCTCGTCCTCGCCGAGGACGTCGACCTGCTGAAAGCGCCGCCGGAGCCGGCGCCCACCGTCGCGTTTCTTCCCCCTTTCGACCCGTTGGTCTGGGACCGTCGCCTTCTCGGGAGCCTGTTCGACTTCGACTACGTCTGGGAGCTCTTCGTGCCGCCGGCCAAGCGCCGTTGGGGCTGGTATGTGCTGCCGATCTCTTTCCGGGACCGGTTCGTCGGCCGGATCGAGCCCCGGATCGACCGGGCCGAGGCCCGCGTGCAGGTGCTCGACGTCTGGTGGGAGAACGGCTTCGCGCCGCGCCGCGCCGAAGGGTTCGTCGACGCCATGCGCGACGCGCTCCGCGCCTACCTGCGCTTCGCAGCCGCGACCCGCCTCGACTGGGCACCCCACCTCCGAACGGAGA
>DATDDZ010000196.1:0-2843 GCA_036523555.1 Gaiellaceae bacterium | reverse complement strand
TCGACAAGCCGTTCCTCGATGCGCAGGGGAGACGACTCGAGAACTTCACTCGAGTCGAGACGTTCGGCGACAACCAGGCGAACGGCGACAACGACGCTCAGTGGGTGAAAGTGCTCGTCGATCCGCACAGCCGGGACGTGTTCGCCTTCCAGCCGCAGATCGTGCCGGCCAATCGCGTCGCGGTGCCCGCGCCGTAAGCCACATCTCGACGAACATTCGGCAGAGGCCCGGTGATGGGCCTTCGCCGTCTCGAGGAGCTTCACGACCGTCTCGCCCGAGGCTGGACCGGCGCTCGCGTCGTTCCTGAGAACAGGCTGTGACGATGTGGTAACCGACCAGAGACACGCACAGCCGGGTCGATAGGCTCGGCGCCCCGCATGGTCACTACTAGCGACCTCGCCTCGATCTCCCTGTTCGAGTCGCTGAGCGACTCAGAGCGGCAGGAGGTTGCCGGTTGGTTCGAGCTACAGACGGTCGGCGAGGGCGTTCGTCTTTGCGGAGAGCGTTCTTGCGCCTACTCGTTCTTCATTCTCATCGAGGGCGGAGCAGTGGTAACGAAGGGAGACGCAACGCTCGGAAATCTCGAAGCCGGTGAGTTTTTCGGAGAAATCGCGATCCTCGGGGACGGCCGCCGAAGCGCGACCGTCACGACGTCCTCCCCGGCACGGCTGCTCGTCATGTTCGGCACTGAGTTTCGACGGCTCGAAGCAGCGCATCCGGGCATTGCTGCTCGGATCGAGAAAGTCATGCGGCGGCGTCTCGCCGTCGACGACTGAACGTTCAGGGCTCGGCGCCGGGGCGGAACCGCGACGCCTGCGGCGACCTTGCTCGAGCAGTTACCAAGGCCAACGTCGGCGGTAGGATCAGGCCTCGATGACTGATCCCTCCCTCGCGGTCTCGGCGTCCTCGAACGGCGCGCAGGACGTCTTCGTTTCCACGTATCACGACACGCCGGACCGTCGCCTCGCGCGCGCTCGAATCACTCTCTCTCGTAGCTTGCGAAACGGCGCCGGCGTCTGGGAGGCCCGAATCGGGGAGGAAACACTGACCGCCCCGGGCGGCCCGGCTTCGCTACCCGAGGAGCTCGCGGCGAAGCTGATTGCGCCCCTGCGCAAGCGCGAGCTGGTCGAGATTGCGCGGTTGCGAAACGGGGAGAACGACGTCGCGCTGCTCGAAGGACAGGACGTTCTCCGCACGTACGTCGACCTCGACGTGGCTCTCGAGGAGACGGTCCCAGTGCCGAAGGAGCGGGCAACGCGCCGGCGTGCGCCGGCGATCGAGCACGTTCGTGCCTATCTCCGTAGGCAGCTCGCTGAGATCGAGCGAACCGATCCCGTGATCCGGACCGGAGAGGATCCGGAGGCGGTGCACGACCTCCGCGTCGCCATGCGCCGGGCCCGAAGCGTTCTGCGGACGACGAGCGACCTCTTCGAAGAGGAGTGGCTCGATCAGCTCCGTGCTGAGTTGCGATGGTTGGGTGGAGAGCTCGGCGCGTTGCGCGACCTCGACGTGCTGCTCGACAGTCTTGAGGACGAGGGGAGTCCGGAGACCGCTGCGGTGATCAAGCTCCTGCGGACCGAGCGGCGCCGCGCGAGAGCTCGGGCACTGAGAGCCCTGTCGAGTGAGCGCTATCTCGCTGTGCTTGACCGGCTCGGCGTGGCTGTCGACGCACCGCCGGTCCGGGCATCGGAGCTCTCGCTCGAAGCGGTTGCCGCGAAGGAGTTCGGGAAGCTGCGGCGCGCGGGGAAGCGGCTGGGCGCAAAGCCTTCCGACGCAGACGTCCATCGAATTCGAATCGGCGCCAAACGCGCCCGCTATGCGGCGGAGCTCGTTGCGCCGAGCGTCGGCGCGAAGGCGCGTCGGTTCGTCGACGAGGCGAAGCGATTCCAGGAGTCGTTGGGTGCGCACCAGGACGCGGTGACGGCGATAGACCGGATTCACGGAGTGATCGCGCGCACGAAGAGCCTCGAGACCGCGTTCGCCGCGGGCCGCCTTGCAGAGCGGGTGGCGTTGAGACGCGCCGGCACGCGGCAGAAGCTCCCCGCTGCGTGGAAGAGGCTCGAGGATCAAGGCCGCAAGATCTGGGAGTGAGCGCCTTCGGCTGCGGAGGATTCCGAGCCCGCGGCTAAGCCGAGCGGGCGGCCGCATCGACCTCGGCGAGCAGCCTCAGTGCCGCTCCTTCGCGCAGCCCGCCGCGGCCGACCCGCAGCGGCACCCCGAGCCGGCGCTGGAGATCGAGGAAGATCATCGCGCCTGCGGTCATCGTGCGGGCACGCGCGTCGCCGACTCCGTACTCCTTCGCGATCTTCTTGGAGGATCGCTTCGACAGGCGCCCGACCGCGAGCAGCAGCGTCTCCTCTGTCAACTCGTCCCCGATGACCCTGCGCAGGGATCGTGCGCTGCCTCCGACGGCGATAGCGCTCTCGACCGTCGGTGGCGTGATACCGGCGAACCGCTCCGCGACGGCGCGCGCAGCTCGCGCGACGTCCTCGGCGTCGGGCGGGTCGTTCCGAAAGGCTCTTCGCGTCAGCCGAAGCGAGCCGATGTCGATCGACGTGATCGAGGACGGCGGCCCCGAGCTGTCACCGACGGCTATCTGAGCGGAACCGCCGCCGACGTCGCAGACCGCGACCGGTCCGCGCACGTCGTCTGCGGCTGCGAGCGCGCCGCGCCACGCAAGCTCTCCCTCTTCCTCGACGGAGAGTACGTGGGTCGGCACCCCGGTCGCATGTGCGATCCGCGCCACGAGCTCCGTCCCGTTGTCCGCCTGCCGCCCGGGTGAGGTGACGAGCACCTCGACCCTGGAGCAGCCGAGCTTTCTCGCCCTGCGGACCTGTGACGCT
>DATDDZ010000195.1:0-5099 GCA_036523555.1 Gaiellaceae bacterium | reverse complement strand
TGATGAAGCTGATCCGCGTCATCAGGAACGCGTTCGCGGCGAGCTTGATCATCTCCGCGGAAGCCACGTCGGTGCGCACGACCTCCGTCTCGATCTCCTGGTAGAGCGCTTCGACCGCGATCGCGTCGTCCTCTTCGAACGCTCCGATGACGATGCGGTCGGGATCGAGGAAGTCGCGAACGGCATTGCCTTCGGCGAGGAACTCCGGGTTCGAGACGTAGCCCACGTTTTCGAGGCCCCGGGCTTCGAGAGCCGCCCGCACCTTGTCGCCCGTCCCGACCGGCACCGTCGACTTCATGATCAGGATCTGGCGGTGCTCGACGCGGGGCAGGTCGTCGAGGGCGCTCCAGACGAAGGAGAGATCGGCGTCGCCGGAGTAGGTCGGCGGGGTCTGGACGCAGATGAAGAGAGCGTCGGCCCCGGCCAGGTCGGCCGGGTCGAGCGTGTAGCGAATTCGCTCCCGGTTGCGGGCGAGCACCTCGGGCAGGCCCGGCTCGTGGAACGGCATCCGTCCCTCCTGGAGCGCCTCGATCCGCTCGGGCATGACGTCGCGGACGATCACGTCGTGGCCGAGGTCCGCGAAGCAACCGCCGGTCACCAGCCCGACCCAGCCCGCGCCGAAGACGCCGATCGTCCGAGTTTCAGCCATGCCGCGAGAAGGTTAGTGCCTAAGGGGCACTACTTGGGCAGCGGAGACAGGCCGCGCGCGATCGCGAGCATGGTCGAGTTCGAGAGCGAGTCGAGAATCGTGTTCACGACCCAGTAGGTGGCGCCGTTCTGCCGGAGCACGACCATGTGGAGGTGCGCACCGGAGTAGTAGAACGAGAACTCACGGCCGCCGATGCGGTGCAGGTAGCTCGCGTCGGCGAGGACGGGTGCATCTGTCCAGTCTGTCTGCTCGATGCCCCAGTACTCGTTGGCGCCGGTGCGGAACGTGAGCCTGACCGCGTTGTGGAACTTCTTCATCGTGTGGACGTGGACGGGTGACTGATAGTCGAGCCGTGAGGTGCGCTCGATCAGCCGGGGCACCTCGAGCCGGAACCGAACCCGCCGGCGCACGGCGAGGAGGAGCGAGCGGGTCATCGCAGCGTTGGGCACGACCCGCGGCGGCTCTTTCTTCGGCGTCGTGTCGACCGGCGCCGACGCGAGGGTGCCGTGGAAGTTCTGTCCGACCACGACGGTCGTCATCGCCCCGTTCGCGAGCAGTGCCATCGGGCCGGCCCCGAGAGGCGTGATCGCAGCGTCCCCGAACAGATTCCCCAGTCGAACCGCGGCTGCGCGCGCCCCCTTCTGGGAGCGGTCGTAGTAGACGGTGGTCTGGAAGAAGTTGAAGCGCGGTGCGTTCTGCGGCTTCCCGCTGGACGGAAGGACGATCTGGTAGCCGCGCTGGCCGAGCTCGTAGGCGGCGTTCGCAGCGGAGCCCGCGACTCCGTTGCCGTTGAGCACCGTGATCGTCACGTTCTTCGGCAGCGGTGCTCTGGAACGTCGCTTGATGCCGAACGCGACGTCCCGGGCCTTCTCGGGTGAGTGAATGTCGGGCTGGACGAAGGCGCGCACCGCATTGGTGATGTTCGCCGGCGCCGTCGTGAGCTCCGAGTAGCCGGTCAGCCCCTCGATCCTCGACTGGAAGATATGACCGGGCGGCAGGGACCGGGCGAAGTAGACGTAGTCCTTGATCGTCTGCAGGTCGAGCGGCTTGTTGCCGCCACGACCGATGACCACGTTCTTCTCGACGGCGTCGATGATGTCCAGCACGGTCTGCAGGCCGAGCGAGCTCGTGATCTGCTGCTTGAGCGCCTTCAGGAAGAGTTGCTGCCGGGCGACGCGGTAGAGGTCCGAGTCGAGGTGACGGAAGCGCACATATGCGAGAGCCTGGATCGCGCGGAGCCTCTGGTAGCCCGGCTGGAGGTCGATCGGCGTCACGTCGGGACAGGTCTGACTGTCGCAGAGGTAGCGACGGTCGACGTCGATCCACACGCCGCCGAGGTTGTTGACGAGGTCCATGAAGCCGCGGAAGTTGACCGTGATGAAGTAGTTGATCGGCAGGCCGGTGAGGCTACGAACGGTCTCGAGGCTCCCGACCGACCCGCACTCGGCGAAGGCGGCGTTGATCCGGTCGTCGTGAACAGGGCGCCCCGGGCACCTGATCGGCACGATCATGTCGCGGGGGAAGGAGAGAAGCGAGATCGAGTCCGTCTGGGGATCGGCGCGAACGAGCATGAGCGTGTCGGAACGGCCTGTCAGGTCGGCCTGAAACCCCTTGCGCTTGTCCGTGCCGATCACGAGTGCTGTGGTGGGCTGCCCGGGGATGGCGACGTCCGCCGCCTTGGCGGCGGCCTTGTCCGCCTTCGTGCGCGGGGCCACGCTCTCGATGAAGTGATGGGCTCGCAGGTACGCCGCGCCGGCGGCACCCCCGGCGACCATCAGCGCGACGACGAGGGTCCAGAGCGCAGCCGAGCGAACGATCCGCCAGGCGCCGCGAGGAACCGGGTCCGGCTGGCGATACCGCCGCATCGGCGTGTGAACGCCCGGCGGGAAGACCGCGCGGCCGTTGCCGTTCACGGCGGCGCCGCGCCCGATTCCTCTCTTGAGCGTGGTCTTCATACGGTCCTGAAACAGCGCGGCGCCCAGTGGAGGGCGCCAGCCGCTCCCGAGGATAGCCGACCTCCCGGCTATCCCAGAGGCGAACCCGACAGGTCCGGGCTCTACGCCTTCAGGCGGTTTGCAACGAGCACGGCCAGACGGTGCTCGAGGGAATCGGGGATCGGGCGAAGCGGCCGGTCGAACGACATCACGAGGAGCATCGCCAGGGCCCGCCCACGGCCGGCGAAGTACATGCTGATCCGCCCCGTGACCGTCGCTGCCTGCCCCTTGATCACGAGCCGAACCCGTGCGGACTTGAAATGCGGCGCGAGAGCCGGCCCGGGGACGGTCCCACTCGACAGGACTCGCACCCGAGCAGCAGTTCCTGCCGTGCTGCGAACGCCCTGCTGGAACGCCTGCGTGATGCAGCGGATCAGGGGCTGCGCGGAGATCAGGCGCCACGCCGTGCCCGCTTGCCGAGTGTCTTGGAGGATCATCGAGCTCGAGGCCACGACGCTGCCGGTCCGACTGAAGCTCGGCTGCTCGGCGCCTCCGGTCTCGACCAGGCTCGACAGGTCGGGGTCCTCGCAGTCCTTCGGCACCAGGGAGGCATTGCCGTCGCCGGCCTCCACCCGCCAGTCACCGGGACCAAGATCCGACCTCTGAACCCTGATCCGCTCGGCCCACGCCTGGTCCGCGGCGTTGTGGCGCTTCTGCGGATCACTCGGCTTTGGCGCCGCCGCCGACGCCGGTCCGGTGAGAATCGCGAGAGCTAGGAGGGCGAGGGCCAGGCGCCCGGGCATGCACCTTCCATCGGCCTCAGGTCGTGAGTGCTTCCTCCCTCGATCGAGGCACATACCCGAGGTTTGGGCCGAGCCACCGCTCGAGCTCCTCGACCGGACGGCCTTTCCTGGCCGCATAGTCGGCCACCTGGTCGGGCCCGAGCCTCCCGACGGAGAAATAGCGCGAGAGCGGATGGGCCAGGTAGATCCCGCTCACGGCCGCGGGGGGCGTCATCGCGAAGGACTCGGTCAGCTCGAGCCCGGCCCGCTCGGCACCGAGGAGGTCGAAGAGCTTCCGCTTCTCGGTGTGGTCGGGGCAGGCCGGGTAGCCGAACGCGGGCCGGATGCCGCGGAACTTCTCCGCGACCAGCTCCTCTTGCGAGAGCGCCTCGCCGGGCTCGTACCACTCCTGACGCGCCTGGCGGTGAAGGAGCTCGGCGAATGCCTCGGCGAGGCGATCGGCGAGCGCCTTGACCATGATCGCGCGGTAGTCGTCGTGCTCCGCTGCGTAGCGCGCCGCCAACTCGTCGGCGCCGTGAATCGCGACGGCAAAGGCCCCGATGTGGTCGCCCGACGGGGCGACGTAGTCGGCCAGGCTGCGGTTTGGGCGGGAGTCACCGTAGTCGGACTGCTGCCGCAGGAACGGGAACCGCGTGCCCTCGTCGAGCGCGATGTCGTCCCCGTCCGCATGCGCCGCCCAGTAGCCGTAGACGCCGCGCGCTTGCAGCAGCTCGGCGCGCTCGATCTCGTCGAGCTGTTCGAGCGCGTCGTCGTAGAGCTCGCGCGCCGCGGGTGTCTCGAGGATCGCCGGGAACTTCCCTTTCAGCTCCCAGGCATGGAAGAAGAACTGCCAGTCGATCAGCTTGCGCACGGACGCCAGATCAGGCTCCACGAGCCTCGAGCCCAGGAACGGCGGCTTGCGGAGGTCGTCGAACGGAACGCGCTCGCGGTTGGCGCGCGCGTCGGCGATCGGGAGCAGCGGCTTGCGTTCCTTTTCTGCGTGCTGCTCGCGCAGGCGGTCCTGGAGCTGGCGGTTGTCGGCGTCGAGACCCGCCTTGCGCGTTTCGTCCAGCAGGCTCGACACGACGGCGACGACACGTGACGCATCGATGACGTGGAGCGTCGGCTGCGAGTACTCGGGCGCGATCTTGACCGCGGTGTGTTGCTTCGAGGTGGTGGCTCCGCCGATCAGGAGCGGGAGCGCCAGCTCTCGCCTCTCCATCTCCTTTGCGACGTTGACCATCTCGTCGAGCGACGGAGTGATCAGACCGGACAGCCCCACGATGTCGCAGTCCTCTGCGAGCGCGGTGTCGAGGATCCGGTCGGTCGGCACCATCACGCCGAGATCGATGACCTCATAGTTGTTGCAGCCGAGCACGACGCCGACGATGTTCTTGCCGATGTCGTGGACGTCGCCCTTGACCGTGGCGAGCACGACACGTCCCTGAGTTCGGCGTCCGCCTCCACCCTCGGCCCTCTCCTGCTCCATGTACGGCTCGAGGTAGGCGACCGCACGTTTCATCGCGCGCGCGCTCTTCACGACCTGCGGGAGGAACATCTTCCCGGAGCCGAAGAGATCGCCCACGATCTGCATGCCGTTCATCAACGGCCCCTCGATCACGTCGAGTGGGCGGGCCAGCTGCTGCCGGGCTTCCTCGGTGTCCTCCTCGATGAAGTCGACGATGCCGTGGACGAGGGCATGCGAGAGACGCTCCCCGACCGGGGCTTCGCGCC
>DATDDZ010000194.1:0-11019 GCA_036523555.1 Gaiellaceae bacterium | reverse complement strand
GACACGCCGGCCGCGCGTGAGTTGCTGACCGATGGGGAGAGCGCTCTCCTCCTTCCGGCGGGAGACCCGCAAGGGCTCGCCGACGCGATCACGAGGCTCGCGGGTGACGCGGAGCTCGCGCGCCGGATCGGCGGAGGCGGTCGCAAGGCCTATGAGCAAAAGGCGAGCGAGGACGTGCTCGGGCAGCGCTGGCGGCGAATCATCGAGCGCCTGATTTGAGTCGCTCGCGGTTCGTGCCGACTCCCCGCGCGCTCGTCGCCGTGGGGGTCTGCGCGTACGCGGCGGGATTCGCTGCGCTCTCGGTCCTGCGGCACGACGCGTTCTTCACGGGGCGGTTCGACCTCGGCAACATGGTGCAGGCGGTCTGGTCGACCGCTCACGGTCACCCGCTGCAGATGACGAGCCTGCACGGAGAGCAGATCTCACGCCTTGCTGCGCACGTCGACCCGATCCTCGTCCTCTTCGCGCCCCTGTGGTGGTTGTGGCCCAGCCCGGACCTGCTGCTCGTCACGCAGGCCCTCGCCGTCGCGCTGGGAGCCGTCCCCGTCTTTCTCCTGGCTCGCAAGCACCTCGCCTCGGCACGGGCCGGTCTCGGTTTCGCACTCGCCTATCTCCTCTACCCAGCGACCGGATGGCTCACGTTGAACGAGTTTCATCCGGTCGCCCTCGCCACGCCGCTGCTGCTGTTCGCGTTCTGGTACCTCGACGAGGACCGCCTTCTTCCTTTCGCACTGTTCGCGGTCGCAGCCTCGACCTGCAAGGAAGAGATCGCGCTCGTCGTCGCCGGGTTCGGGGTGTGGTACGCGTTCTCACATCGGCGCGTTCGAGCAGGCGCGGTGATCGCGGGGGTCGGCCTGGCATGGGCGGCCGTCGCCATCGCCGTCGTCATCCCCCACTATCACGCCGGCGTGGAGTCGGACTTCTACGGCCGCTACAGCGAGGTCGGAGGCTCCGCCGCGGGAATCGTCAAGACGGCGGTGACACACCCGATGCGAATCGTCCACGCCGTGACGAGCGCGCGCGACCTGCGCTTCCTCCTCGAGCTGCTCGCCCCGCTCGCAGCGCTCTGCCTGCTGGCGCCGCTCATCCTCGTCGCGGCGCTTCCCGAGCTGGCACTCAACCTGCTCTCGTCGGCCACCACTCAGACGTCGATCCACTTCCACTACACCGCCGGCCTGATCCCGCCCCTCGTCATCGGCGCCGTCTTCGGCGCCAAGCGGGTTGGACGACATGCCGTGCTCGTCGCGATGCTCGTCGTGCTTGCCGCGCTCGCCGGCAACTACCGGCTCGGGCCGATCCCCGGGTGGCGGCACGTTCCGGGTGGAGAACGCTTCCAGGCGACCGCTGCGCGGATCAGCGACCACGACCGCATCTCGGCGCGCGCGCTCGAGCTCATACCCGCCAGCGCAGTCGTGAGCGCGACCAACACCCTGGGAGCACACCTCTCGGCCCGGCGCCGCTTCCTCAGCTTCCCGTTCGTCCAGGATGCGACCTGGGTCGCCGCTGACGAGACTCAGCCCGGCTACGCGGACCGGTACGCGCCGATCCCGACCGCGGTCGCGCTCGTCGCCTTACGACGGAACCCGGAGTGGCGCCTCGTCTTCGAGCAGGACGGCATCCTCGTGTTCCGACGCTCCGCGACCCAGTAGCGCGCTCACGGCGACGCCGAACAAGCAAACGACGAGCAGGTCTCTGGCGAGAACGAGCCAGACGTAGCCGCCGAGGGCGAAGACGTCCGGGTAGTGGAAGAACCAGATCTGCGCGAGGACGAGCGCCGCCGCGGTGACAGCCCAGGCGGCCGGGCCGAGGAACACGACGAGCGGCACGAGCCACGCGAGGTACTGGGGGGAGAAGAACCGCGTGAACGCGAGGAACCCGGCGACGGCCGCCGCGAACGCGTACACCAGCCGCGCGGGATCGTCCCGCCGCCGAACGTAGAGCCACGCGACGAGCAGCACGACCCCGATCTGGACCGCCGAGCTCAGCGCTGCCAACGCATCCGGAAGCGACCCGGTGAGCTCGTACGAGATCGCGTGTCCCGTGCGGTGTACCACGGTCGCGCCGTAGAGACCGAGCCGGTCCGCGACGGCGAGCAGTGACCCCCCCAGGCTCTCGACCTGGAGGCCGCGCTCGGCCTGTGCGCGGAAGCTCTGCGCCAGCCCGTGCGGTGCGAGCACGAGGAAGGGCCCGACGACGACCGCGACCGTGAGGGCGAAGGCGGCGCCCGCTCTGATTGCGCCCCTGCGGCCCATCGTGCGCCAGACGAACACGAGCGCGGGTGGAACGACCACGAGGGGGTAGACCTTCGCGGCGAAGGCAAGCCCGAGCAGCGCGAACGACAGCGCGGGAAGCCCTGCTACGAGAGACACGAGCGCGGCCAGCACCAGCAAGGCGGGCCAGGCGTCGTACGTGTTCAGACAGATAGGGCCGAGCGCTATCGGCGACAGCGCAAAGAGGGCAACACCGGCTGAGAGCCGAGCGCGCGAAGCGCCGAGACGCGCGAGCAGCAGCGCGACCAGGAACAGCGTCGCGATCCCGCACAGGGCCATCAGGCCCTTGAACGCGGCGTTGTAGTGGCCCGGAGCCGCGGCCGGTGGCAGGAAGACCGCCAACGCTCCCGGCGGGTACTCCATGAAGAAGTCGCGATACGGTGCCCGTCCATCGAATACCGCGTCGGCGAATCCCTGGTAGACGTGGACGTCGCGGTAGCGCTCGGCCCGGAAAAGCCCTCCGTCGGGCACGGCGCAAGCTGCGACGTAGACCGGTGTCGCCGCAGCTGCCGCGCGCAGCGCGAGGCGAGCGCTACGGCTTCGGAACCTGGACGAAGCCGTCGCTCGGGGTGTTCGGGGTCGTCGACTGTTGCGGCTGATAGTTGCCACTCGAGTAACCCGAGGAGGAGTAGTAGCTGCCGGACATGGCGTACTTGAGCTCGCGCGGGTGCCAGACGGGCGCCGTCTTCGCCACCGGGAACGCGGTGGGGGAGGGTGCGTAGTCCGCGGCCCGCGACATGAAGAGCTTCCAGATCGTGGCCGGGAACGTCGGCCCGGAGACAGCGATGCCGTGGACCGAGCGCATCGGGATCTCGCCCTGCGGGTAGCCGATCCACACGGTCGCCTCGAGACTCGGCAGGAAGCCGCAGAACCACGCATCGGCGTAGTTGTCGGTCGTCCCGGTCTTGCCCGCCGACGTCCGGCCGAAGTAAGCGCCGACGCCGGTCCCGGACGTCATGTTCTCCTGCAGGATCCGGACGACCTCGGCCGCCACCCAGTCGGCGATCACGCGCTTTCGCTGGGGCTCACCCCAGTGCGCGTCCTTGTCGACCTGGCCGTTCGCCAGGATCACCTCCCGGATCGCCATCGGCTTCGAGTAGATCCCGCCGGCAGCCAGGGTCGCGTACACCGACGCCATGTCCAGCGGCGTGACGACCCTCGAGCCGAGCCCCATCGAGGGGACGTAGGCGCCCTCGGGCGTCCGCAGGTCCGTCTGAACCCCGAGCTTGTGGGCCATGGCGGCGATGTTCTCGGGGCCGACGTCGAGGGAGAGGCGCGCGTACACGGTGTTGTCCGAGCGCAACGTTCCCGACTCGATGGAGATCGCGCCTGCGTAGGTGTGGTCGTACGTCTGCGGGCACCAGGCGGTCGGCGGGTTCACGTAGCACGAGCCCAGGCCCGACGGGTCGTACTTGAAGGGCGCGGACAGGTACGTCGTCGACGGGCTGAGCCCCTGGGAGATCGCGGTCGTGAGCACGATCGACTTGAACGTCGACCCGGGCTGCCGGCGCGCAGAGGAGGCGAAGTTCACCTGGTTCTTCGGGTTCCCCGGGCTGGCCTCGGTCATGGCGCGGATCGCGCCGTTGACCGGGTTGATCGAGACGATCGCCGCAGCCGGATCGGTCGAGTAGGGCAGCACGGTTTTGATCGCGTCGAGCGCAAAGCGCTGCAGACGCGGGTCGATCGTCGTGTAGACCTTGAGGCCTCCCTCCCGGACCCGCTGGACGCCGTACTGCGCCTCGAGCTGGTTGCGCACATAGTCGAAGAAGTACGGCTCCCGGATGCGCGAGTAGAGCCGCCCGGCGCTGAGATGGAGATTTCGGTCGGCGCGGGCCGCGTCGTACTTGGCCTGCGTGATGTAGCCGTTCAAGAGCATCGCGCGCAAAACCTCGTCGCGGCGGGCAATGGCATCGCTCGGGCGCTTGAACGGATCGAACAGCGTGGGCGCCTGTGGAAGCCCTGCGAGCAGGGCCGCCTCGGGCAGGGTCAGGTGGGACGCCCGCTTGGAGAAGTACGTCTGCGCCGCGGCTTCGATGCCGTACGCACGATTGCCGTAGAAGACCTGGTTGACGTAGCTCTCCAGGATCCAGTGCTTCGACTTCTCGCGCGCGAGCTTGATCGCGAGACACGCCTCCGTGGCTTTCCGCCCGAACGTCTGGGACGGCTTCTTGATGTACAGGTTGCGCGCGAGCTGCTGCGTGATCGTCGATCCGCCCTGCACGACGTGTCCCGCCTTGATGTCTGCGAACAGCGCGCGCACGATGCCGGGATAGTCGAGCGCGCCGTGCGACCAGAAACGACGGTCCTCGATCGCGACGGTCGCCCGGGGCACCCACTTGCTCATCGCGGTCAGGGCGACGGGCTGCCGGTTCTTCTCCGCAGGGATAGAGCCGAGCAGCGAACCGTCGGCCGCATAGACGAACGAGTTCTGTCCGACGTTGACGGGCCGCAGCGAGTTGAGGTCGCAACTCGACATCCAGACTGCGGCACCGGTGAAGCCGGCGATCACGAGCGCGAGCAGCGTCCCCATGACGCCGATGGCCACGAGCCTGCCGAACCGCTGACGGCGGCTCAGTCGCCTCCGTCGCCGCTTGCGGCGGATCGCGGTGGCCAGATCCTGGTCGCGCCCCGAACGCGGCCGTGGTCCCCGGGAGGGGCTCACGCGAAGACGCCGTCCGCCCGCAGCGCCGCGTGCGCGCGCAGGCGGAGGTCGTGCTCGAGCCGCTCTGCCGCGGGCTCGTCGGCAGCGGCCGCGCGAATCACGACCGTCGCGTCGCCGGCGAGAGAGGTGACGAAGACGTCGGCGGCGCCGGCGACGACGCGGAGCCGGTCCACGATCGCGTCGAGATCCTGATCGAGCGGAACCTGAAGAGTGATTTCGGCGACCTTCTCTCGGCTTCGAATCGTGGAGTTCTGGATGGTATCCGAGGCCAGTTTCTCGTTCGGGATCACGAGCCGGTCGCCGTTGTCGGTCCGGACGAAGGTGTAGATCAGCCCGATCTCCTCGACGACGCCGGGCGTATCCTCGATCACCACCGCGTCGCCCAGGCGGAGGGGCTGGGTGAAGGCGATCAGGAGCCCGGCGACGAAGTTGCCCAGCGTTCGCTGCGAGGCGAAGCCGACCACGATTCCGATCACGGCCGACGAGGCCAGCAGGGCGCCCGCGACGGCCCTGACCTGTGGGATCACCAGCAGCGCCGAGAGGAGGCCCGTGAAGACGATGGCAGTGGTGACGCTGCGACGCAGAACCCGGTAGCGCGTGATCGCTTCGGGCGCCAGCTGCCGACGCGCGATTCGACGGTCGGCAAGGCGCGCCACGATGATCGTGACAGCAAGGACGACTGCTACGACGACGAGACGGTGCCAGAGAGGCATGCGCCTCTATTCGACGGGCGGCGCGTCCTCCTGCGAATCTCCGCCCGAAACCGAGGCTCTCACAACGGCAGGGGCTTCCGGCCCGCAAAGCCCTCGTCCGTTCCGTGCCAGAAGCCGATCTCGTCCTCGCCGAGCTTCCAGCAGAGGAGCACGACCTCGTCGCCGCGAAGCGCCGGGAAGTCGATGAGCCCATCCTCGAGAGACTTCACCTGTGCGCCTGCGGCGTCGATCTCCTCGGCGCAGCGCGCGATCGCGTCGGCTTCGCTCTGAATCCGCTCGCCCAGCTCGCGCAGATCGCTCGGCGCCAGGTCGCCGCCGTTGCCTGCGATCCTCGTCACCAGCTGCCGCTGGCGCGCCTGTGCCTCGGCGAGCCGACGATGGTGAGCAACCATCCGCTCGACGATCGGCCGCAGAGTCTCGAGCGTGGCGTTCGCCTCCTCGAGCGTGAAGGTACGCTCCATCGCGGGACTATCATCCCCACGCCGTGCGCGTGGGTCAAAGGCATGACAGCAGGCCCGCGCTCGGAACTTTCGCCTGGAGTCGCGCGGCAATCTGGGTCGGCGCGATCTTCGCGTTCTTCTTCTTCGAGCCGAACCGAAACCCCAACGCGGGCCGCTGGGACACGGCGCGGCTCCACGACCTCGGCTACTTCACCGACATCTGGGCCCGGTGGGACAGCGACTTCTTCATTCGCATCGCGCAGCACGGCTACGACGACGCCTCGGCGGCCTTCAATCCCCTGTACCCCGCGCTCGTGGCCGGCCTCGGGCGCGTCTTCTTCGGTCACTACGTGCTCGCCGGGCTCGTCGTGTCACTGCTCGCGGCCGCCGGTTGCTTCGTCCTTCTCGACCGGTTAGCGACCGAGCGCCTCGGTGTGGATGGCGCGCGCCGTGCGGTCCTCTACTTCGCGGTCTTCCCCATGACGCTCTTCCTCCAGGCCATGTACAGCGAGTCGCTCTTCCTGCTCCTCGCGCTCTCGGCGTTTGCCCTCGCGGAGAAGAAGCGCTTTGCGCCGGCCGGGCTGGCGGCAGGGCTCGCGATCCTGACGCGATCAGCAGGGCTGGCACTTCTCCCGGCTCTGGCACTCCTCGCCTGGAGAGAGCGTGACCGGCTCCGGTCGCTCGGCGGAGTCGCACTGGCGCTTCCTGTCGCGGCGGTCTATCCACTCGTCCTGTGGCAGCAGCTCGGCGATCCCCTGGCGTTCCGAGACGCACAGGATCGCTGGCACCGGCACTTCTCGCACGCGGGCCCGCTCGGTGGCCTCTGGGATGGTCTCGTCGCGGGCTGGCGCGGGCTCGAGCAGTTCGTGGTCGGACACGGGACGCACGTCTCGGGGGTGAGTCCGATGCATGCCGCGGCCGAGAACGTGCAAGCGCTTGCGTTCCTGATCCTCTTCCTCGTGCTGACCGTCGTCGTCTGGCGCTCGTTCGGCGCGGCATACGGCCTGTTCGCCGCGGTGAGCCTCGCGATCCCCTTGAGCTATCCGAGCTCGCGCTGGCCTCTGCTGTCGCTGCCGCGTTTCGGCCTCGTCGTCTTCCCGTTCTTTCTCGCGCTCGCCGCGCTGACGGCGGGCCGGCCCCGGGCGCACACCGCGGTCGTCGTTTGCAGCGCCCTCTTCCTCGGAATTGCCGTCGCCCAGTGGGCGCTCTGGCAGTGGGTCGCATGAGAGCCGCCGAGCTCGACGCGGTGCTCGTCGACGCGTACGGCACATTGATGACGCTCGCCGATCCGGTGCCCGCACTCGCCGGCGTGCTCGACGCACACGGCGCGCCGCGGGCGACGGCGGTCGTACGCGCGGGCGTGGAAGCCGAGATCGCCTACTACGCGCCCCGAGCCTCTGAGGGCCATGACGCAGCGAGCCTGCTCCGGTTGCAGCGGGACTGCGCCGCGGTCTTCCTCGAAGTTGTCGACGCGCCGCTCGACCCCGTAGCGTTCGCGCCGGCTTACGTCGGCGCACTCCGTTTCGAGGAGCTCCCAGGCGTTTCCACCTCACTCGACAGGGCGCGGGGACTCGGGCTCGGGCTCGCGGTCGTCGCGAACTGGGACCTCACACTGCGTGAGCGGCTCGCGGAAGTCGGTTTGGCGCGCTTCTTCCCCTGTGTGGTCCACGCCGCCGGCAAGCCCGCTCCCGACGGCCTGCTGCGCGCCGCAGTGGAGCTCGGGGTGGCCCCGGAACGCGCGTTGTACATCGGCGACACCGAGAGCGACCGGGTGGCCGCCGGCAACGCGGGTGTGCACTTCACGCCTGCGCCTCTGCCGGCGGCGCTCTCGACACTCACATGAGGCGGCCCGCTCTCGCAGCCTGGACGACGTTCGTCCTCGCGTTCGCGAGCTTGAGCTACGCGCTCCGCTTCACCGGTGGAAAACCGGCGAAGGATGTCCTCTACAAGTGGTCGACTGTCGGAGCGAACCTCGTCCAGTTCGCGGTCATCGCGGCGATCGTCTACGGGATCGCCGGCCTCGGGGATCGCCGCAGGCTCTTCGCTTTGCGACGGCCGACGTCCTGGAAGACCGCGATCGGCATCGGCGTCGCGATCGGCATCGGGATGGTCGTGCTCACGGAGCTACTCGGGCCGGTTCTCCATCCTGGGCGGGAGCAGGGCATCACGCCCGACACGTGGCAGCCGAACCACGCTGCCGCCTACGTCGTCAACGGTCTCGTGATCGCGGCCGTCGCGCCGGTCGTCGAGGAGCTGACCTTCCGAGGGCTGGGCTATTCGCTCCTTGCGCGCTACGGGAGCTGGACCGCGATCCTGCTCGTCGGGCTGGCCTTCGGCGCCGCGCACGGGCTCCTTCAGGCGTTCCCCCTGCTCGCGGCTTTCGGCTCCGGGCTCGCATACCTCCGGAGCCGCACCGACAGCGTCTTCCCCGGAATGCTCGTGCACGGGATCTTCAACACCGTCGCGCTCGTCGCTGCCGTCTGGGGCGCGCCTCAGCCCGGGAGTATCCTGCGCGCGTGCGCCGGCCTTCTGTCTGCGCTGCCGCAGCTCTAACGGTCGCGTGCCTCTCGCTCATCGTGCTCACCGCGGGATGCGGCTCGGCGACCGCGCGGCCGGTTCCCTACATCGACTTGACCCGACAAGTAGGCCCGCTCGAGTTCGCTCGGATCACGATCTCGCTCTGCAAGGACCGGAACAAGCTCGTCGAGATTCTCGAGCGCAACAACCCGGGCAGGACGATCCGGCTGCCTCCGATCGACTTCTCGAGGCGCGTCGCCTATCTGATCGCGACCGGCCCGCGATCCAGCACCGGCTACGACCTTCGCATCGTGCGCGTCAGCGACCAGGGCGGCAGCATCCTGATCGTCGTGCACGAGCGCACCCCCCGGCTCGGCGATCCGGTAACGGCGCGCGTGACGTATCCGTTTCGACTCATCACGCTCCCGCGCGGGAGCAAACCCGTCAAGCTCAAGTGGCCCGGGCGACCGTGACCGACGATCCTCTCATCCGCCAGCTTCGCCAGCAGATCTCCGACACGGATCGGGCGATCGTCGACGCGATCAACGCTCGGCTTCGCCTCGTCGCGCAGCTCAAGAGATACAAGGAGTCGCGCGGGATCGGCTTCCTCGATCCCGAGCGCGAGGAGTGGATGCTCCAGTACCTGCAGCGGGCGAACCGCGGACCGCTCTCGCGGGAGGGGCTCGGTGAGCTGTTCGAAGAGGTGCTCGACCTGACGAAGCGCGAGGTCGCGCGCGGCGAGAAGAGCTCGTAGCGCGCCCTGCTGTGCAAGCAAACCGCAAAGAGCCGGAGGTCAAGACGAGCGAAGCCGGCTTAACCGGAGGCTGAACGAACGCGGGCGGGGACGCGTAGCGCCACGGCCCGCGGACCACGACATCCGCTCAGCTCCCCTCCTAGAAGTGCGCGGCTATGCCGCGCACTTTGATCCGCGAAGCGGCGTACCCCATATCCGCGCGGAAACGACGTTTTCGCGCGGCGCCTATTCGTCTTCGGGCTCGACGGCGAACTCGTCCGGAGAGACCTCGTCGAGGAAGCGCTTGAACTCGGAAACCTTGGACTCGATCTCCTCCTCGGTCACCTCGTCGCCCTCGAACTCGATCGCGGATTCCTCGATCACATCGTCGGCGGCGAAGATCGGCGCGTCCGCGCGAATCGCCAGGGCGATGGCGTCGGAAGGACGCGAGTCGACCTCGATCTCGGAGCCGTCCAGCTGCACCGTGATCTGCGCGTAGAAGGTGTTCTCGCGCAGCTCGGTAACGGTGATGCGCGTCACCTGCGCGCCGAGTTGCTCGAGCATGTCGGTCACGAGGTCGTGCGTCATCGGGCGCGGGGTCGTCGCGCTCTGGAGCTTCATGAGGATCGCCGCCGCCTCGGGATGGCCGATCCAGATCGGCAGGAACCGGTTGCCGTCAGCGGTCTTCAAGAGGACGATCGGCTGCTTGCCGACGAGATCGAAGCTCACGCCGTAGATCTGCATCTCCTGCATGGCCCGACCTGATGGTAGCTCAGGGGTCCTGGGGCGAAACCTCTGCAAGCGGCGCCAGAATGAGCTCGCCGTCGTCGAGGTCTTCGAGCTCCGCGTGCCCGTCGGGAACGCCCATCGGATCGAGCCCACGCAGCACGTAGGGTCGGTCCTTATAGATCACGAGGTCGCCGATCGTCATCGAGCAGGTCGAGCAGAAAACGCCGCTTCTCACATCGGCTCGCGGCGGTCGTGAGGTGATCCCTAGAGCGAGCTACGGCCGGTCAGGCGCCCTTGAGGCGCCACTCCGCCACGTCGCGGATGCTGACGATGCCGACGGCTCGCTCGCCGGCGACGACGGGGATGTGTCGAAATCCACGTTCGACCATCGTCTCTCCGGCCTCCTCGACCGAGGCGTCCTCGGTCATCGTCACGGGATCCGGCGTCATCCACTCCCGCACGCGCGCCTCGCTCGAATGCACGCGCCCGGCAACCGCCCGCATCAGGTCGCGCTCCGTGAAGATGCCGATCATCCGGCCAAAATCGGAGACGACGACTGCGCCGACGCCCTGGCCCGTCATCTTCTCGGCCGCCTCCCCGATCGTGTCCTCGGGCGCGACCGTGAGGACGTCCTTGGTCATGACCTCGCCGAGGGTGGGCATGGCGCGAGCATAACGCCGCAGCCGTGAGTGGGCGATCGTGGACTCGAACCACGGACCTCCGCGTGACCTGCACGACTGGGTCATGCGCTGGAAACGGCTCATACAGGCGACACGGTGGTCGGCGCCGCCCTCGCGCTAGACCTCGCAGGACAACTGTCGCATCATCCCGGTGTGGCCGAACTGCCTACCGGCACCGTGACTTTCCTGTTTACGGACGTTGAGGGGTCGACCCGTCTGCTGCACGAGCTCGGCGACGCCTACACGAGGGTCCTGGCCGACCATCGCCGCGTCTT
>DATDDZ010000193.1:0-9094 GCA_036523555.1 Gaiellaceae bacterium | reverse complement strand
GCGAACCATCCGCTCGTTCAGCTCCGGGTTACCGAAGTTGAACGCCTCCGTGCCGATGATCCCGGGAACGATCGCGTTGCAAGTGATCCCGTGCCGCGCCCCCTCGAGAGCGAGGGTCCGTGTCAGGCCGAGGAGGCCGGCCTTCGTCGTCGAGTAGCTGGCCTGTCCGAAGCCACCGAGCGTGCCCGCGACCGAGGCCATGTTCACGATCCGCCCCCAGCCCCGCTCCTTCATGTGCGGCCAGGCCGCCTGCGCGCAGTTGAAAGCCCCGGTCAGGTTGACGCGTAGGTCCCGCTCCCAGAGCTCACCCTGCTGCTCCGGCAGCTGCCCGATGTGATCCAGCGTCCCCGCGTTGTTGACCAGGATGTCGACCGATCCCAGCTCTTCGACGACATGCGCCACCGTCTCGTCGACCTGGGCGCGGTCCGTGACGTCGCACCTGATCGCTGCGGAGCGGCGACCGAGGGCCGCGATCTCCTTGGCGGTCGCCTCCGAGAACACGAGCCCCTGCGCGCGTGCGGCCTGTGCCAGCGGCCCGTACCGCTCCGCCTCCGCACCGGAATCGGACTCGACCTGGATGTCCGCGATCACGACGTCGGCGCCTGCCCGCGCAAGCGTCAGCGCGTCCGCCCGGCCGAGCCCACGTGATCCGCCGGTGACGAGCGCGACGCGCCCGGAGAGGTCGATCTCGAGCGCCACGCTACCCGCGCGGCATCAACAGTTCTCTGGCGATGACGAGGCGCTGGATCTGGGAGGTGCCCTCGTAGATCTGGAAGAGCTTGGCGTCGCGCATCAACTTCTCGACCGGGTACTCCTTCATGTAGCCGTAGCCGCCGAGGACCTGTACCGCATCGGTCGTCACCTCCATGCAGATGTCGGCCGAGAAGCGCTTGGCGTAGGACGACTGGAGCGTCGCCCGCGCGCCCTGGTCGATCATCCATGCCGCCTGCCAGCAGAGGAGGCGTGCGGCCTCGATCTTCGTCGCCATGTCGGCGATCAGGAAGTTGATCCCCTGGTTCATCGCGATCGGCATGCCGAACTGGACTCGCTCCTTCGAGTACTCCGCGGCGTACTCGAACGCCGCCCGCGCCACACCGACCGCGCCGATCGCGGTCCCCGGGCGCGTGAAGTCGAGCGTCTTCATGGCGATCTTGAACCCCTCGCCCTCCTCGCCGAGCCGATTCGCTGCGGGAACGCGCACGTCCTGGAACGAGAGTGCGGACGTGTCCGTCGAGCGCTGGCCCATCTTGTCGAGGTGCTTGTCGATCGTGACCCCGGCCGCGTCGGCGGAGACGATGAACGCGGTGAGACCGCGATGGCCCTTGTCCTTGTCGGTCGACGCGAAGACCGTGAACCACGCCGCGTGGCCCGCGTTCGTGATGAACATCTTCGAGCCGTTGAGGATGTAGTCGCTCCCGTCTCGAATCGCGGTCGTCTGGATCCCCGACACGTCCGAGCCCGCGTTCGGCTCGGTGAGCGCGAACGACGTCAGCAGCGCTTCGTCGACGAGCGGAGCCAGCCACTCGCGCTTCTGCTCGTCGGTGCCCGCGATGACGACCGGGCCGTGGCCGAGGCCGTTGGCGACGATCGCCGTTCCGATCCCCGAGCAGCCCCAGCAAAGCTCCTCGCCGATGAGCATCCCCTCGAAGGCGCCGAGCTCGAGCCCGCCGTAGGCCTCGGGGACGTGCACGTTCATCAGCCCGAGCTCGTGCGCCTTCACAATCAGATCGGCGGGGTGCGTCGAGCGCGCGTCGTACTCGCGCTCCTTCGGTCTTATCTCCCGCTCCGCGAAATCATGGGCGAGCTCCCGGAGCGCCCGCTGCTCGTCGGTGAGGCCGAAGGAAACCCCTCCCGCGACTCGCTCCTCGACAGCTGCCATACCTCGTAGCGTACCTTGATTGACTGGTCAGTCAAATTGTCTCGAAGGCGGCTTTACGGTTGGATTGGCCGGTGAGCGAGACCCTCGCGCCGACCGGCGCACCTCCCCCGCTCGTCCGCCGCTCGTACCGCTGGGTCGCGCTGCCGCTCGTCGCCTTCGCGCTCTTCGCCCTCACGGCAGGGCTCCTGGCCGCGCACGACCCGAGGTCGAAGGGCTATTTCCGCCTCTTCTTCGCGGATCCGATCCACCTGAAGGCGGGCTTCGCAAGCGTGGCCGTGGCGCTCGCGTGCTTCCAGATCTTCTCGGCCGCGTGGATCTAAGGCAGGCTGCCGTGGCGCAAGCCGGCCTGGATCAATCCGGCACATCGCTGGTCGGGGCGCCTCGCGTTCGCCTTCACGCTGCCGGTCGCCTACCACTGCATCTTCAAGCTCGGCTTCCAGCATCCGGACAACCGCGTGCTCGCGCACTCGCTCCTGGGGTGCGCGGTCTACGGCGGCTATGCCGCCAAGGTCACGATCGTCAGGCTGCGGCGCTTTCCGGTGCCCGTGCTGCCGGTTGCCGGCGGCCTCCTCTTCGCCACGCTGATCGGCGTCTGGTACACGAGCGCGCTCTGGCTCTACACGAAGGAGATCCCGTCGGGTGCGGACCCGGTCGCGGGCAAGGCCGTGTTCGCGAGCGCGGGTTGCGGAAGCTGCCACACGCTCATGGCCGCGAAGTCCTCCGGTCAGGCGGGTCCCAACCTCGACGACCTGCGGCCGACGTACACGCAGGTGCACGCGAAGGTCACCGACGGAGGCGGCGGCATGCCCGCCTTCGCCAGGCGTCTGAGCGCCGACCAGATCCGCGACGTCGCGGCATTCGTCGCGACGCGGGCCGGCTCGCCCTGACGGGTGCGACCGTAGACTAGGCCACATGGACTTCGAGCTCAGCGACGAGCAGCGGCTGCTCCAGGACACCGTCCGGCAGTTCGTGGACGAACGCATCCTGCCGGGCGCCGTCGACAACGACATCAACCACCGGCTCGACCTGGGCGCCATCGAGGGCATGGCGGAGCTCGGCATTCTCGGCATCGTCGTCCCGGAGGAGTACGGCGGCGCCGGCCTCGACTTCGTCTGCGAGGCGCTCGCCTGCGAGGAGATCGAGCGGGGAGAGGCCGCCTTCAGGACGCTGATCTCCGTGCACGTCGGCCTCAACTCGCTGTCGCTCCTCAAGTACGCATCGGAGGAGCAGAAGCAGCGCTGGCTCATCCCGCAGGCGCGCGGCGAGAAGCTCGCGTGCTTCGGCCTGACAGAGCCGGCCGCCGGCTCGGACGTCGCGGCGATGAAGACGACGGCTCGTCGAGAGGGCGACGTCTACGTCCTCAACGGCTCGAAGAACTGGATCTCCTACGCGAACGTGGCCGACCACGCGCTCGTCTTCGCGAAGACTGATCCCGCCGCGAAGCACAAGGGCATCTCGGCCTTCGTCCTGGAGCGTGGGATGCGCGGATTCACGACTGCGGACACCGAGAACAAGCTCGGCATCTGGGCGGGCTCGACGGGCGAGCTGTTCTTCGAGAACGTCGAGGTCCCCGCGGAGAATCTGATCGGCGAGGAAGGGCAGGGGTTCGAGATCTCCATGTACGGCCTCGACCAGGGACGGTTCACCGTTGCCGCGGGAGGCTGCGGCGTGGTGCGGGCTTGCCTCGAGCGGTCGGTCGAGTACGCGCGCGAACGGGAAACGTTCGGGCAGGCGATCGCCAAGTACCAGTTCGTCCAGGACATGATCGCGGAGATGGTGCTCGGCTACGAGACGTCCAAGCTGCTCGTCATGCAGGCGGCGTGGATGAAGGATCAAGGCCTTCGCAACACCAGGGAGACGTCACTCGCAAAGTGGCATGCGACCGAGTCCGCGTTCCGTGCAGCCCATCTCGCGATCCAGGTTCACGGCGCCTACGGCTACTCGGCGGAGTACGGCATCGAGCGGTACTTCCGCAACGCGCGCGCGCCGATCATCTACGAGGGCACGACGCAGATCCACAAGATGCTGCAGGCGGAGCACGCGCTCGGCCTGCGCAGCCTCAACGGTCGGGGCGGCGAGGTCTCGCCCCTCTGCTCATGGGCGCCCGCGCTCGCTCCGGTGCAGCGCGGCGCCGTTCCCACGACGGCGTCTTAAGGGCTCAGAATCCGGCGGGCTCGGGTGGTGGCAGCGGGCTTTGCGGGAGCCCGGGACGAGGCCCGCCTTCGTTGTACTCACTCGGCGCGACGTCGTTCGGCGTGTCGGGGTAGAAGACCGAGGCGAGCGCCTGGATCTGCCTTCGCCCGACACCGAGCTCGAACTGCCCGCCGCCGTACATCGCGATCCCGTTCGCCTCGCAGTGCTCGATGCACCCGAGGAGACGTTCGATCGTCCCGAACCGGGACGGCTTGATGTTCTGCCATCCGGGCGTCACCGGCAGAGCGAGCAGGTCTGCCAGCGAGTGGACCGGCGCATCGAAGCTGAGCCGCCCCTCCTGGCCGGCGAGCACCTCGCCGCACTCGCCCTCGAGCGACGCGTCCTCTATGACGGCGTCCGGAAAGAGCTCGGACAGGGCGCGGTAGAGCTCGGGATCGGGAGCAAGCTCGACGCCGGTGCCTCGGTAGTACGCCTTGAGGTCGAGCACACGCACGCGCCCGGTCCCGGCGAGCCGCTCCATCAACGGACGGTCCCAGTCGTCCTCGGGGTCGAGCTTGAGCTCGAGCCCTGGCGAGTGCTTTAGCCACGCGAAGGCGTCGGCCCGTGTCGAGACGACGAACCGCACAGGGTGGTACTCGCGCCCGACCGCAGCACCGAGCGACAGACCTCCCTGCCGGAGCGCGAGGTCGAGCGCCGCGCTCTCGAACGCCCAGCGCCGGTAATCGGTCGAGGCCTCCATCTTCGGCTCGCCCTCGAACAGGCGCAGACCGTCGAGCGACCGCGAGAGCCCGCCGAGCGTCGTCGCTCCTCCCGACTCGAGCTCGGGGAACCAGTCGTGATCCTCCGCCGTGTAGGTGACATCCTCGCCGCGCCCCTCCGCTCCTCTCCCAGCGAGGACGACGGTCGTGGTCACGCGCCTGAACTGGCTCGAGACGTCCACCTCGCGACGCTCGGTCGTGAAGCTCTCGAGCGTGAGGGGAAGATCGCGCAGCTTCGCCCACGTCGCCGTTTCAGGCAACGCTCGGCTCTCCCTGCCCTGTCTCGGCCTTCATCATCTGGTACACGAGCGGAATCGCAGCCAGGATCGGGATCCCGCACACCGGCCAGAGAACCTGGTAGCCGTCGGTCGCGTCGAGATACGGACGGGCGAGGTCGATCGCGGCGCCCGCCACCGGCGCGCCGAGCAGCAGGCCGAGCCCTTTCGTCGTCGTCGCGAGCCCCGAGACAGCGCCGCGATGCTCTTCGGGCATCAGCTTGAAGAGCAGCCCCCACGCGAGCGTCATCACCGCGCCGCCCGCGACCGACACGGGAACGATCAGGGCGAAGTACCACGTGTGCCAGGTAGTCGCGCTGCCCGCGACAAGATAGCCGCCGCCGTAGACGAAGGATGCATAGAAGATCACTCGTGCGATTCCGAAGCGGTCACCGAGCCGGCCTGCGACGAGGGCGGCAATGACGTAGCCGGTCGCGACAGCACCGAGGATCGCAGAGGAGATCACCTTCGACTGGTGCAGGCCGTCGATGACGTAAAGGACGACGAACGTCCGCGCAGCGGCAAAGGTCCCCTCCCACGCAGCGTTCGCCAGGAGGAAGCGGCGCACCTCGGCTTCCTGGCGGAGAATCGCCCAGCTCCGCTTGAAGTAGGCGCCGACTCCCTCGAACACGCGCCCGTGCCCGCCGTCCTCCTGGACGAAGAGAATCGTCGCGCCACAGGCTCCCACTGTCACGAAGGCGGCGAGCACGAACGGCGCCGCGTGCCAGGCCTTGAGCAGGAAACCGCCTCCGACGAGCGCCGAGCCGAGCGCGATCCCGCGGAGCACGTGCTGGATCCCCTGTGCACGGCCGTACGTCGACGGCGGCAGCAGGTCCGGGTAGAGGCCGCGGTACGGCGGCTCGTAGACGTAGTACGCGAAGAAGAACGCGAGCACGACCAGCGTCGTCGTCCAGAGGTTCGGCATGAACGCCATCAGGAGGAGGCAGAAGCCGATCGGGCCCAGCGCGGCGAGCATGAACGGCCGCCTGCGCCCGAGCGGCGTATGGAAGCTGTCGCTCCACGGGCCGATCACCGGCGAGAGCACCAGCGCGAAGACTCCCTCCGCGCCGAGCACGAGCCCGATCAATGTTCCGGACTCCGTGAACCGGTTCAGGAGCGGCGGGAGATAGGCGGCGGTAGTGGTGATCGAGAACGCGAGACCGAACGCCCCGAGGCCGAGCACCCAGAAGAGACTGCGGCGGACGCTCGGAGAGCGCACCGCCCCGTCGGCGGTCAACTGCTTCACCGAGCGGTTAGAGGCGCGCGGCCTCGCGGTCGCTGGCAAGGCCGCCGCAGACGACCTCTACGACGGTTTCCTCGGCCCTCGCAATCGCATCGTCGCCGTCCTCCAGCTGGCCCATGACCCAGCCGGTGAGAATCTCCTCCAACGCGCCGTAGAAGACGTAACTCACCATCCGGGCGTCGAGATCCGACCGGAACTCGCCTTGCTCCTGCCCCCGCGCGATGACTCGCTCGAGGCCGGCGAACGCGGCGCCGATCTCGTCGATTCGGTCCTGAAGATGTGAGCTTCGCGTCACGTCTCGCACCAGCACGCGCACGAGATCGGGGTCGCGGCGCCAGGCACGCAGAAGGATCTTCGTGATACCCGCGATCTGGGCTCGCGCGCTCGTCTCCGTTTCCTCGACCGAACGGACGGTGTCGACGACGTCGCGCCACGTCTCGCGGAAGATCGTCTCGAGGAGCGACTCCTTCGACGGGAAGTAGTGGTAGAGCAGACCGTGAGCGACGCCGGCTTCCTCGGCGATGTCGCCCACGCGCGCCGCGTGGTAGCCCTTGCGCGCGAAGACGTGAACGGCCGCTTCCAGGATGAGTCGCCGCTTGTCTTCCTGGTTCGTTGAACGGTCAGTCAACGCGCTGAGTGTAGTGGTAGCGTCGGCGCTGTGGTGTTGCGCGACGTGCTGGTCGTCGATTTCACGCGCTACCTGCCCGGGCCGTTCGCCAGCCGCGAGCTTCTGCGGCGCGGTGCTCGGGTCGTTCGCGTCGAGGCGCCGGAGGGCGATCCGCTGCGCGTGGTCGCTCCCGGCTGGGACGCGGCGCTGAACGCCGGTAAGGAGTCCGTCGTGTGGGACCGCGAACGCGACCCGAGCCTCGGCGCGGCAATGTGTCGCCGGGCCGACGTCGTGCTCGAGGGCTTCCGACCCGGAGTCGCGCAGCGTCTCGGCATCGGCCCCGATGATGTCCCGGGCTCCGTCGTCTACTGCTCGGTCACCGGCTTCGGGGCCGATGACCTGCGTGCCGGTCACGACCTCAACTATCTGGGCTGGGCCGGCCTGCTCGCGGAGACGGCGCCGAGGCTCCCTCCCGTTCAGGTCGCCGACCTCGCCGGCGGCTCTTTGTTCGCGGTGATCGAGATCCTCGCTGCGTTGCTCGAGCGTGAGCGCACCGGACGGGGGAAGCACATCACGGTCTCGATGACCCACAACGCGCACGAGCTCGCGGCGCACCGGCTGCACGGCCGGCCCGAGCGAGTGTTGACCGGCGGGCTCGCGTGCTACGGCATCTACGAGACCGCCGACCGCCGCTTCCTCACGATCAGCCCCGTGGAGCCGAAGTTCTGGGCGAGGCTCTGCGAGGTGATCGGGCGCGCCGACCTGATCTCGAGACACTACGACGAGGATCAGGACGCCCTCGCCGCCGAGCTGGCGACCGTTTTCCGCACCCGCAAGCTCGAGGAGTGGCTCGAGCTCTTCGACGGCGAGGACGTGATGGCCGGGCCCGTGCACACTCTTGCCGAAGGTGCAGACTGGCTCGGCGCTCCCCCGCGGGCGGCACGGGCCGCCGCGTTGGGGGAACACACGGAAGGCTGGCGCTCCGAGCTCGCCTCGTTCGAGGGATAGCACGACTCTTCGCGACCGACCATCCTGAGACCGGATGTCCTCGCGACGCGTCCTCCCGCTTCTTGCCCTCGTCCTCGCCGCGACGGCTTTGACCGGCTGCGCCGGCGGCGACACGCTCTCGCTCGACCCTGTGGCGAAGGCGGCAGCTCTTACCACCAAGACGACGTCGTCGCGCTTCACGTTCTCCGCCTCCATGGACCTTGCGAACGCGGGCTCGATGTCGTTGCAGGGTTACGGGCTCTACGACGGCAGGGCCCGGTCGGGCTGGATGAACATGCACTTCGCGCTGCCGTCGCAGCTGCAGGCGCAGCTCGGCTCGGTCGATCCGAGCATGGAGATGCTGTTCGACGGCAGCCACGGCCTCGTCATGTACATGCGCTCGTCGCTCTTCGACCGCCAGGTGCCTTCGGGGAAATGGGTGAAGATGGACGTCGCGAGCTTGGCGAAGAAGGCAGGCGTCGACGTCAATGCGCTCCTCAATGCGAATCAGGCCGACCCGTCACAGGCACTGCGCCTGCTGACGGCGTCGAGCGGCGCGCGCGCGACCGGACATGCCGTCGTCCGCGGCGTCGACACCACGCACTACGCCTTCAGAATCGACTACAGGCGCCTGCTCGAGCAGAACAAAGCGCTCGAGCGATTCGCCGACATCGCCGGGACCTCGTCCATTCCCGCCGAGGCGTGGATCGATTCCCAAGGAAGAGTGCGCAAGCTGACGGTGACGATGTCCCTCGGCGCCCAGCTCGGCAAACCGATGACGATGACCATGACCGAGGAGCTCTACGACTTCGGCGTCGAGGCGAACATCACCCCGCCGCCCGGCGACATGGTCGTCGACTACACGGCGCTCGCAGGCTCCGCTTCCTAGGGCTCCGGCTTCTCGCCGCGGCCGGGAAGCGCATCGCTCAACTGCCCGAGCGCCCGAGTCACCTCACTCGGGATGATCCAGACCTTGTTCGACTCGCCCTGAGCGATCTGCGGCAGCACCTGGAGATACTGATACGCGAGCAGCTTCGGGTCGGCGTCCCCGTCGTGGATCGCGCGAAAAACAGTGTCGATCGCCTTTGCCTGGCCCTCGGCCTGCAAGATCGCCGCCTGCCTTTGTCCCTCGGCCCGGAGGATCGCGCTCTGCTTCTCCCCCTCGGCCGTCAGGATCTGTGACTGCTTGAC
>DATDDZ010000192.1:0-9379 GCA_036523555.1 Gaiellaceae bacterium | reverse complement strand
GCACGAAAATCAACGTTATGTCAAGTTGGCCCTGATCGCGCTTTTCCTGGGGCTTCTGACAGCCTCCCTCCCCACTGCAGCCCACGCCGAGATCGTCTCTCCCGCCGCGACACAGGGCTTTCTCGCGGTTGGGCGCGACGGGATGCCGTACGTCGCCTCGCTGAGCGGGCGCGACGTCTTCCTCTCGCGGCGGAATGCGTCCGGATGGGTCTCCACACCCTTCGGGCGCGCACCGGGCTCCGGAGGCGTGCTTTCCGGGCTCGTCGTGGACGGCCGCGGAGCCGCGTGGGCCCTCGTCGAGGCGGAGAACGGCTCCTGGCTCGCGCTCGCAAGCGCTCATCGGCTCCGGATCGTCGTGCGTCCCGGAAGAGGCAGCTCGGTCGGGCCAGCGGGCCTCGCCCTCGACGCCGCGGGCCGTCCCGCAATCGCCTATGCGATCCGGCGATCGAACGCGAAGACCTTTCTCCGGCTCGTGAGGACGGATCGCGCCGGCAAGCTCCGGTCGAGCGCAATCACACAGGCCGGCTTCCCGCCGAGCGAGCTGGCACCGGGCGCGGCGCCCGTCGTCGTCCGGGGCCGTCTGCACGTCGTCGAGACCTACACGGCTGCGGCGATCGACTGGCAGCCCCGCCCGCGCGGCGGTTGGATCGGGCAATACCTGTTCGCGAGCCGGCTGGGCTCGCCCGCGGGCGCCATCGGCGCCGCCGCGTCGGGCGCCGTCCTCTGGTCGGCCTGGACGGAGCTCTCGTCGGACTCGATCAGCGTCCTGCTCACGTCGAGCGCCTCGACCCAGGAGACGAGCACTGTGCTCGAGCACGGGATCTTCGTGTCGCTGGTGCTCGCGGACGGGCAGCCCGAGATCGGAGCGTACGACTGGCTCGAGATCGGCGACTGGCGGGCTTACGCGGGGGTCATCGCCGACCAGTCCGATGCGGTCGCGGAGCTCGACGGCCGCCTCGAGGGCTACGTGGTCGCGCCGGGCGGACACCGCCAGATCCTCATCGCCTCCGATCGCGGGCTCGAATGGTTCGACGCCCCCACCCGGCCCGCGGCCCGGGTCTCCCTTCAGGCTGACGCCTCCGGTCAGCTCACCGGGTCAGTCCTGGGTGCGACAGCCGGCGTGGTCCAGCTCTTCCGGGAATCGCCGAACACTCCACGCGTGGCGGTCGCCACGGTGCCGCTTGCCGCCGACAGGACCTTCGCCGCTCACGACGTTGCTCAGGCCTCCCCCACGCTCTATCGGGCGGTCTATCTCGACGCGGCCACGGGCATCCCCTATGCGGCGCTCGTGCGTGCGCCGACGGGTTAGAGCGTCGGGCGCAGCCGGTTCGCAGCGGACGCCTGGCAAGGCGTTGTTATCGTCTCTGCCGATGCGGAACGATCGACTCCTCGCAGGCCTCGCGACGTTGCTGGGCATCGCGCTCGTCGTCGTCGGCGTCATCTACCTCGCTCTCAACGAGCACGACATCCCCTCCTTCTTCCCGGGACACGTCTCACACCCGGCGAGCCACCATCACGTGAAGCACGGGATCGCCGCGATCCTCCTCGGGCTCGCCTGCTTCGCGTTCGCGTGGTTCAGAACCGGGCCGCGCGAGACCCGCGCGGTGCCGCCCAGCTAAGTGGTCTTCGCCGCCGGCGGACACCTGATCACCTACTTCCAGGCGATCGTCATCGGTCTCCTGCAGGGCGTGACCGAGCTCTTCCCGATCTCGAGCCTCGGTCACGCCGTGATCCTCCCGAAGCTTGTCGGCTGGGATCTCAACCAGGACAAGCCGTACTTCCTGGCTTTCCTCGTCGCGACGCATCTCGCCACGGCAATCGTCCTCTTCCTCTTCTTCCTCCCCGAATGGCTACGGATCCTCCGCGGGCTCGGCCGCAGCATTCGCGACCGCCAGATCGCGCCTGGCGACCCCGACGCGCGCCTTGCCTGGCTGCTCGTGGTCGGCACCATCCCTGCGGGCCTGATCGGCCTTCTCTTCGAGCACAAGCTGCGGTCGCTCTTCGCGAGCCCGACTGCGGCGGCGGCCTTCCTCCTCGTCAACGGGCTGCTCCTCTTCGCGGCGGAGTTTCTTCGGCGCCGCGCCCCGGGTGCCGACGAGAGGGCCCGTGACCTCGAGCGCCAGGCGGAGACGAAGACCTCGGCCGAGGCGGAGAAACGGCTGGCAACCGTCGGCTTTCGGGAAGCGGTCGGAGTCGGCACGGCTCAGGCAGCGGCGCTCTTTCCGGGCATCAGTCGCGCCGGGGTCACGATCGGAGGCGGGCTCTTCGTCGGCCTGACACACGAGGACGCCGCGCGCTACGCGTTCCTTCTCGCCACGCCCATCATCGGTGCCGCCGCCCTCCTCAAGCTGCCCGACCTGCTCGGCCACAACGGCGACGGCGTCCGCGGACAGGCCCTCGTCGGAGCTCTCTGCGCCGGCGTCGCCGCGTGGTTCGCAATCAAGTTCCTGATGCGCTATTTCGAGACGAACAAGCTGACGCCCTTCGCGGTGTACTGCTTCGTCGCGGGTCTCGTCGCACTGCTCGTCTTCGTGTTCTAGAGTGGCTTCCACAGGCTTGTCCACATGTTGGAAGAATGACTGTGGAAATGTTGAAAAATGAAATTTCCGCAAATTGCGGCCAAGGCTTTTTCCAGCCCCTTGACCCGCTTGCGTAAGTCGGTAGATTCCCACTTGCGCCGAGCACGGAGCGCAAGTAGGTCGAAACCGAGTCCGAAGGCAGTACCCGGAAGGGAAAGGTCAGCGGAAACGGTGGACGAAAGCGAAACCGGCTCGGCGAATTTTTTTGGTCCAACACGGACCGCTCGTCCCCTTTAGGATCTCGTCGGCGGTGCACCTCCGACTTCCCAGCATCGATCCGGGCGTGCGAGCTTTCCTCTGGGCGCTCGTCCTGGCGCTTTACGTGTGGGGCTTCATGCTCGCGGTCGGCGTCGCACAGGGGACGTCGCTCGTTTTCGGGCTGCTGTCGCTCGGCGGTTTCTTCCTCTTCGTCCGCCTCTACGGCGGCGACCAGCGTCCCTAGACCGGGCCGCCCGCTCGCTCTCCAGCCCGGCCGGCGAGGGCGACCACGAGGCGGCGTGCGAGCTCTGGGCCGAGCGCCTGCTCGAGACGGCGCGCTGCGGGCGCTCGCTCGCCGTCGGATGGACCGAGGCGGCTGGGATCGAGCAGGAGCTCGAATCCTCTCTCGTGCGGAGTCAGAGGCGGCTGCGGCATGACCCAGGTATCGGCACGAGCGGCTCCCGCGCCGATCCCTGGGCCAGGGGTTGAGCTACCGCGGTTCGACCGTCTCGCGATCGGCCGGTACGTCCGCCGGAGTCGCCGCGGTGTCGCGGTCGGCGGTGAGAGGCTCGTCTGCAGCGCTCGCGTCCGCCGCCGGAGCGTTTCTCCGGCCGCGGAGAATGCCTCTCCTCCGTCCGGTCGGCACGGGCTCGCGTCTGACCGGCCCCGCCGTGTCGAACGCGAAGCCGAACACGAGCCCGCTGCCGAAAGCGAGCACCGGGATGTAGTGGAGCAGGTCTTGCACGAGCCCCGCCACGTGAATGTCGCTGCTCCAGGAGCGCACGTGGTCGTGGAACCAGCCGCTACCGGGCTCCCCGGCGAGTACGACCCATAGCGATGCGATCGCCACGGGGACGAATGCGGTGAGCAGGACGGCAGCCGAGAGTCGCGGCCTCCCCCACTTCGTCCAGCCGCCGACCACCTGCGACATCGCCATCAGAAGGCCCGCACCCGCGACGAGGCCGACCCGGGCCCAGTAGCCGCCCGTGTGGCCATTGTCGATTTGCGTGGCGATCCAGATCACCAAGCCCGCCGCAGCCGCGAAGAGCAGTGTCGTCGTCGCCCGTGTGAGTCCATACATTCCGATCACCCCGTTCGGTCGATACGCACGGGTGGTACCCATCTGACCGAAGAAAGAATCCGCCTCGGGGCAGCGCCGGCGCGGGCCGGCGGAAGAGCCTCAGAGGCTCAGCCGACGTGAGTCGAACGAGCCGGAATAGAGCTCGGCCCTGAAAGCCTCGAGAGTGTGCTCGACGTCCTCTGTGAAGACATGCTCGACGACGCCGACCGCCGCGTCGTTGTGAAACGGAACGTCGACGTGCGCCTGCGAGACGAGGTTCACCGACGTCCGTTGACAGGCCGGGCAGCGAACAGCCACCCCGAGCGAGCCGTCACCCGGCGCCAGGAGGAAGAAGGACGACGGAAAGACCGGTCTCGGACGCTCCTCCGGGTAGCAGAAGAAGCTCCACGGCCACTCCCCCGCCTGTATGCGCCGCGCGGCCAGGTCGGAGAGCTCGCCCTCGCAAGGATCGAGCCGTGCGGTCATCACGTTGTAGAAGCTTCCGCCCTGGAGCCCGAGCGGGGCCCAGTCGAGATCGTCGTGCGTGACCAGGCCGCCGTGTTCCTCCCCGCAGGCGCAAGCGAACAGGACGCGGTAGAGCGCCGGGTGGGCGGCGCCGGGGAGCCGTTCGAGCTCGCGGAAGGCCGATAGCGCGACGCGCGCCTCTCCCCGTGCCGGACACGGGAACGTGAACCTTCCCGTCAGCGCGTCGTACATCACTGCCTTTGTAGTCGGCAGGGCGGACGTCAAACCCAACCCCCGACCGGAGGGCCGCGTGGTGGGCGTCAGTACTCGAGAAGGGCGTGCAGGTCGTAGTTCGACAGGCGCTTCCGCCCCTCGAGGAACGTCAACTCGATGATGAAGCAGCAGCCGACCACCACACCGCCCAGACGCTCCACGAGTTGCCCGGCTATCGCCTCGACCGTGCCACCCGTTGCCAGGACGTCGTCGTGGACGAGCACCCGTGCCCCCTTCGGGATCATCTCCGGGTGGAGCTCCAGCGCATTCTGGCCGTACTCGAGGGCGTAGGTGGCGCTGATCGTCTCGGGCGGCAGCTTTCCGGGACGCCGCGCAGGGACGAAGCCACAGCCGATCTCTTTCGCGATCGCGGCACCGAGAATGAAGCCGCGCGCCTCGGCGCCGAGCACGAGGTCGGGCTTCTTCTGCCGCCCCCACTCCGCGAGCTTCTCGACGGCATAGGCGAGCGCCTCCGGATCGGCCAGCAGCGGGGTGACGTCCTTGAAACCGACGCCGGGCTGCGGCCAGTCGGGGACCTCCCGGACTTTCTCGGCGAGATTCACCGGCTCATGTTGACGCAAGCCGACGGAGCGCGCGCAGGAAGAGAAGCTGCGAGAGGCTCCCGGCAACTTCCGCGAGGGACTCGAGATCCTCGAGCCCGGCGCGTCGCCGCTCGGGATTCCGCGCTCTCAGAGCCGGGCCGACCGCCTGGTCGAGAAGGCCGGCCTCGCGATCGGCGGCGGTCCGGAACCCCCGGAGGTGGCGAGGTGCGATGCCGAACCTCGCCAGCCGGCCGCAGGCGAGCGCGATGTCGGCATCCAGATCGGAATAACGCTTCTGCCCGCTCTCGACCCTCGGCGACAGGAGCCCGTACTCCTCCAGCTCGCGGGCGAGGCTTCCGTCGATCGCGGCCCGGTCGCACAGCGCTGCCAGATCGAGCTCGGGCTCCTCTTCGGCCGCGAACGCCGACGATCGGCGGCGCTTCCGGTCACGAGCCGCCGGCGACGACAGCTCCTGCCTGATCACCCGGAGCGGGAGGAATTCGTCACGCTGAAGCCTGAGGATCGTCTCGAGCCGCTCGACGTCCTCCTCGCTGAAGAGCCGGTAGCCGCCCTCGGTGCGCCGTGGCGTCAGTAGACCCTGGTCCTCCAGATAGCGAATCTTCGAGATCGAGATGTCCGGGAACTCTTCCTTGAGCATCCCGCACACGGACCCGATCGTGAGCAACCTGGCCTTCGACGCCGTGGCCATCAGCGGCTCAGAAAGGTCAGGCGGTACTTCCCGATCTGCAGCTCGTCACCGTCCTCGAGCAGCGCCGACTCGACGCGCTTCCGATTCACGAACGTCCCATTGAGGCTTCCCTGGTCGGCGATGAAGAACCCGTCGTCGCGTTCCGTCAACACCGCGTGCCGTCGGGAGACCGTGACGTCGTCGAGGAAGATGCCGCAGTCCGGTGATCGTCCGATCGTCGTCTCGCCCTCGGGGTGGAACGTCTCTCCCGCCCTGCCGCCGCCCGAGCGGACGACGAGCGCGGGGCCGCTGATCCCCAGGTCCTCGAGGACCTCGGCAGGGGCGTCCTCTCGCTCCTCCGCGGTGAAGGTCTGCGTCGCCTCGGCGGCCGCCTCCTCCTTCACGAGCAGCGCGCCGCAGCGGGCGCAGTAGTTCGCGGCCTCGGGGTTCTGGAAGCCGCACTCCTGGCAATAGACGTGCGACATGCTACGAGGGCGGCGCGGCCTTCGAGGTCAGGATCTCCGTCAGCTGGTCAACGTCGACCTGATCGAGGACGCTCTTCCCACCCGTCTTCTGCAGTCGGGCGACGAGCTCCGCGCGCAGGATGTCGATCTTGCCGTGCAGCAGGCGCCGCTGGTAGGACACCTCGTTCTCCTGGCGCGTCAGGTCGTCGATCAGGCGCTTGAGATCGTCATCGGACAGTGATGCGAGATCGGGCAATGGTTCCAACAGGCCGCCTTTCGGGTCGTTGAGTTGCGTTCAGTAAAGCAGCGGCAGCGCGAAGGGTCAACCTGAGCTTGAGAGTTGGCGGGTGGAAGGGTGTCAGCCGGCCGCCGCCGAAGCGGTCTCCGCCTGCATGATCTCCTCGACCAGGCTGCGGTACTCCGCCTCGAGCGCCTTCGAGTCGGCCTCGGTCTTCCCCTCCGCGTAGATATGGACGAGCGGCTCGTCGGGATCGGGGAGGATCTGCGCCCACCCCCCCTGCTCGTCGAAGACCTTGATGCCGTCCATCAGGTCCAGTTCGCGGTCCCGGAGACGCTCGGTCAGGATGCGCATGACGGCGCCCTTCAGCGACCAGGGGCACTGGAGCTGGCGGTGCACGACGGTCGGCGCCGGCAGCTCCGCCACGAGCTCGGAGAGTGGCCGTCGGACGGGCGCCAGGAGCTCGAGCAGCTTGCAGAGGCTCGCGACCGCATCGTAGGCCGGCACGAACTCCGGGAACACATAGCCGCCTCCGACGGCGCCGGCGAAGATCACCCCATCCTCGGCGGCGGCCTTCGTCAGATCGGCGAGGGAGGCGGGCGTCCGGACGACCTCGAGCCCACTGCCCTCGAGCAGCCTGTCGACCTGGCTGGTGACGGTGATCGGAAAGGCGAGCTTGCCCCGCCTGCCGTTGGTTCCGAGGAGGCGGAGAAACAGCAGCAGGCTCTGTTCGACGGGCACCTCGCGGCCGCGCTCGTCGACGAGATAGAGGCGCTCGGCAGCGCGGTCCAAGACGACGCCGAGGTCGGCGCGCACGGCGGGCACCAGCTGTTTCACCTGGCCGATCGCCTCCCGGAGCAGCTCCGGCCCGGTGTCGGTGCGATCCGTCGTGAAACCGTGCGCCGACACGGCTTCGACGCCGAGTGAGCCGATCACGAGCGGCAGGACGAATGAGGCCGCCGAGAATCCGTAGTCGACGACGAGCCTGAACCCGCGGGCCTTGATCGCGCCCACGTCGACGCCTGAGAGAAGGTCCTGCGCGTAGGACTCGCGGACGCGCGCCGGGTAGCTGATGCTGCCGATGTCTCCGAAGCCGACGCGCCGCAGCTCCCCGCGCGTGAAGTTCTTCTCGATCTCCTTCTGGAGGCTGGGCGAAAGCGGAATACCGGGCTGTTCGAAGAAGCGAATCTGGACGAGCTCCGGATCGGCCTGGCTCGTCCCGACGTGGAAGCCCGCCTCGTACCCCTCCGACTTCAGCAGGTGACGGGCGACCGCCGCAGGGAGCACGCGCAGGTCGGCGACGTCGACCCCGGCGGCGGTGAGCCCGGAGATCATCGCCCGCTTGATCATCCGGCACGCGGGAGCCGCTTCCCGGCTCGCCGCGACACGCGCGCCACGCTTCAGCGCGGTTCCGAGTGCGGCCGACATCCGCACTGCGACCTCGGGCGTGAGGTCGACGTTGACGAGACCGGAGACTCCGTCACGGCCGAACAGCCGGCTCGAGGCGCGCGACTCCCAGATCAGGCTCTCCTGGATGTGCGAGCCCGACTCGACCTCCTTGTACGGATAGATCCGGACGCCGGGCATGACGACCGTCTCGGACCCGATCATCACCTCGTCGCCGATCGCAACACCTTCGTGGATGCGGACGTGAGCGCGGATGTCGCAGGACCGTCCGACCACGGCTCCCTCGATCAGAGAGCTGCGCCCGATGTGGGTCGACGCGTCGATCACCGAGCGCGTCGTCCGCGTCCTCTCGCGCAGCGTGACGCTGTTCGAGAGCACCGAATACTCGCCCACCGTCGCGCCGGCCGCGATGCGGCAGTAGTTGCCGATGAACGCTGGGCCCTCGATCTGCTCGAGGTCGCCGACCTCTACTCCCTCGCCGAGCCACACGTTGCCGCGGATCCGGATGCCCGGAACATCGAGGTGCACCTTCTCGTCGAGCGCATCGAAGTTCGCCTGCCTGAACTGGTCGATGTTCCCGATGTCCTGCCAGTAGCCGTCCATGACGTAGCCGTAAAGCGGCCGACCCATGTCGAGCAGATAGGGGAAGAGCTCCTTGGAGAAGTCGAAGGGCCGGTCGCCCGGGACGTGCTTCAACACTTCGGGCTCGAGCACGTAGATGCCGGTGTTGATCGTGTCCGAGAAGACCTGCCCCCACGACGGCTTCTCGAGGAAACGCTCGATCCGCCCGTCCTCGTCGGTCACCACGATCCCGAACTCGAGCGGGTTCTCGACGGACTTGAGCCCGATCGTCACCGCCGCCCCGCGCTCCTTGTGGAAGTCGACGAGGGCCCCGATGTCGACATCGCACAGCGCGTCGCCCGAGATGACGAGGAAGGTCTCGTCGAGCTGTTTCGCCGCCAGGCGGACGGAGCCGGCAGTCCCGAGCGGCGACTCCTCCACGGAATAGCCGATCTCCATCCCGAGGCTCTCGCCGTCGCCGAAGTAGCCGCGGATCGCCTGCGGCAGGAACGCGACGGTGACGACCACCTCTGTCAGGCCGTGCGTGCGCAGGAGCTCGAGGATGTGCTCCATGCACGGCTTGCCGACGATCGAGACCATCGGCTTCGGCTGATTCGACGTGAGCGGGCGCAGGCGTGTTCCTTCGCCGCCCGCCATGACGACGGCCTTCATCGGCGGACCTGGCGCCACGCGCCAGCGGTGTAGGCCGTCGCGGCCAGCAGCGACAGCCCGAGGCCGGTCCAGAAGACCCAGTACGGCCAGTGCGTCGCTCGGTGGGTCACGAGCAGGAGGCCGATGCCTGCGTAGAGGAGCCACGTTGCGGCCTTGCCGATCGCGTTCACCTTCAGCTCGTACCCCTGCGGGGCGATCAGCTTGTAGCCGGCCATCAGGAAGAGGTCGCGGC
>DATDDZ010000191.1:0-3176 GCA_036523555.1 Gaiellaceae bacterium | reverse complement strand
CTGGCCGGTGTCGACGTCGAAGGCGACGACACCGACATGGTTCTCCTGATCGACGGAGGCCAGCAGTCCGAGGTCCTTCTCCGACAGACGAGGCTTCGGGCCTACGAACCTCTGCCTGCGCGACTGCTCGCTCATGCGTTCGAAGATCTCCCGGACGACGGGCGCCTCACCGGAGCAGAGCGTCCGGATGACGACGCGCGAACCGTCCCCGAGCGTGACGAGCTGCGAGTCGCGGGGGCAGGCCGGGTCAATAACGAGCGCGTTGGCGACCATGACTCCACGCTACGGGCGGTCGAGCGGGCTAGGTGGTACGGGCGACACCACTCTTTGGATGCCGGGTATCCCCATGGCCGAGCCTGCCCTCCGGGAGCGATGCTGGTGACATGACGATCGAGCAGCTGACGGTGACGATTCGCGGGTTGATCGCAGAGCGCCAGGCGCTGCGCGACCGTGGCGCGAGTCGGGACGAGCTCGAGCGCAATCGCCTGGAGATCGTTCACCGCCAGCAGGAGCTCTCGCACATGTGGATCGAGAGCCACCGGCCCGAGGCGCTACCTCGAGCCGCATAGAGTCGGTCGTCGCCGCCGAAGTCGCAATCACCCGCAGGAAGCCGCCGAGCTAGGGTGGGAGCCATGGCCGTTCGACCGCCGCGACTGCCGTGAACAACCCGATGCGGGACGTCACGCCGCTGCCCGACCTACTGCACGGACGGTCCCATTCGGGCCCCGTTCGCGAGCGCCGGCCGGTGTACGTCGACCTGCTGCCGCCCTGCAATGCCGGTTGCCCCGCCGGCGAGAACATCCAGGCCTGGCTCTCGCACACCAAGGCGGGCCGCCACGAGCAGGGCTGGCGGGAGCTCGTCGCCGACAATCCGCTGCCCGCGATCCACGGACGGGTGTGTTATCACCCGTGCGAGAGCGTCTGCAACCGCGCCGAGCTCGACAGCGCCGTCTCGATCCATTCGGTCGAGCGCTTCCTGGGCGACCTCGCTCTCGAACAGGGGTGGCAGTTCGACGCTCCACCGGTCCGCAGCGGCAAGCGGATCCTCGTTGTCGGCGCCGGGCCGTGCGGCCTGTCGGCCGCCTACCACCTCACGCGGCTCGGCCACGAGGTGGAGATCCGCGACTCGGGCGAGGAGACGGGCGGGATGATGCGTTACGGAATCCCGGCCTACCGACTGCCTCGGGACGTGCTCACCGGCGAGCTCGACCGCATCGCCGGGATGGGAGTGCGGGTGACCTGCAGCCACAAGGTCGAGGACCTGGTAGCCGAGCGGGAGGAGGGCGCGTTCGACGCGGTCTTCGTGGCGGTCGGAGCGCACCTCTCCAAGCGGGTCGACATTCCGGCACGCGATGCCGGCCGGATCGTGGACGCGGTGTCGTTTCTGCGCAGCGTCGCCTCCGGTGACCGTCCGGTGATCGGCCGGCGCGTGGCGGTCTACGGCGGCGGCAACACCGCGATGGACGCTGCCCGCGTTGCCCGCCGGATGGGCGCGGACGAAGCGCTCATCGTCTACCGGCGGACCCGTGAGCAGATGCCGGCCCATCTCGACGAGGCCGAGGATGCCGAGCGGGAGGGCGTGCGTATCCACTGGCTCCGGACGATCACGGCCTTCGACGGTCCAGAGCTCCAGGTCGAGCTGATGGAGCTCGACGAATCCGGCTTCCCGCAGCCGACCGGCCGGTTCGAGACGCTCGCCGCAGACACGGTCATCCTGGCGCTCGGCCAGGAGTCCGACACAGCGTTCCTGCGCCAGGTGCCGGGAGTGGAATTCGAGCGCGATGGGAGCGTGCAGGTGTCGGCCTCGCTTCAGACAGGATGCCCCGGCGTGTTCGCAGGCGGAGACATGGTGCCGAGCGACCAGACCGTGACCGTGGGCGTGGGCCATGGGAAGAAGGCCGCCCGGCACATCGACGCCTGGCTGCGAAGTGCCTCGGCCATCAGCTCACGCAAGCACGACCTGGCGAGCTTCGACAAGCTCCATCTCTGGTACTTCGGCGACAACGCCCGCCGGCAACAGCCCGAGCTCCCACCCGAGGAGCGGATTGCCGATTTCGGCGAGGTTGTCGGCGGCCTTTCCGCCGAGGAGGCCGTCTACGAGGCGGGCCGCTGCCTGTCGTGCGGCAATTGCTTCGAATGCGACGGCTGCCTGGGCGCCTGCCCCGAGGACGCCGTGATCAAGCTGGGCGAGGGGCACCGCTACCGGTTCGACTACGACCGCTGCACCGGGTGCGGGGCGTGCTTCGAGCAATGCCCGGTGCACGCGATCGAGATGATCGCGGAGCCCAGCTGAGATGCGGGTGACGGTCGACGGCAATGAGGCCGCAGCCTCGGTCGCCTACCGGCTGAACGAGGTTTGCTGCATCTACCCGATCACTCCCTCGTCGCCCATGGCCGAGCTGGCCGACGAGTGGGCGAGCCAGGGGCGGCCCAACGTCTGGGGCACCGTGCCGGCGGTGGTCGAGATGCAGAGCGAGGGTGGGGCTGCGGGCGCCCTGCACGGCGCCCTGCAAAGCGGTGCTTTGGCGACGACATTCACTGCCTCTCAGGGCCTGCTGCTGATGATCCCGAACATGTACAAGATCGCCGGCGAGCTGACGCCGGCGGTGCTGCACGTGGCCGCGAGGTCGCTAGCGGCGCAAGGGCTGTCGATCTTCGGGGACCACTCTGACGTGATGGCGGTCCGCCAAACGGGTTTCGCACTGCTTGCCTCGGCGTCGGTTCAGGAGGCGCACGACCTCGCGCTCGTGGCGCAGGCCGTGACCCTTCGAACACGCGTGCCGTTCGTGCATTTCTTCGACGGGTTCCGGACCTCGCATGAGCTGAACACGATCGAGCTGCTCTCCGACGACGACCTGCGCGCGCTGGTGCCCGAGGAGCTCGTGCGGGCGCATCGCGGCCGGGCGCTCTCGCCCGAGCGGCCGTTCATCCGGGGCACGGCGCAGAACCCGGACATCTATTTCCAGGCACGCGAGACGGTGAACCCCTTCTACGCCCGCGTGCCGGCAGCCGTCGAGGCGGCGATGGCGCTGCTCGCCGGGCGGACGGGCCGCACCTATCACGTCGTCGATTATTTCGGGCATCCCGAGGCCGAGCGCGTGCTCGTCGTGATGGGTTCCGCCGGCGAGACGGTGCAGGAGACCGTGACGTCGCTCACCGCCCGCGGCGAGCGGGTC
>DATDDZ010000190.1:0-3694 GCA_036523555.1 Gaiellaceae bacterium | reverse complement strand
CCGGTTGATCCTCGACGGCGGCCACGCCCGGTTCGGCGGGCGGATGTACGACATCCTCGGCCTGGCGCGGATGCACGCCCTGCTTGCCCGGCTTCCGCCTAGCCCTGAGCGGCGGCAGGTCGCGGAGTTCGCGCGCATAGCCGGTGTCGCGCTCGCTCAAACCGGAAACCTGCTCGCCTCGACCGCCAATCCCATCCGGCTAGAGCGCGCGAGGGAGAAGTCCCGCAGCTCACTGCTGTCCGCGCAGGTGCAGGCATACGCGCTCGCGCTCACCGTCACCTTTCTCGCCCTCCTGCTCGCGGCAGGGGCAATGGCGAGCGAACGCGACGAGAACGCGATCGGCCGGCTGCGGCGCGGGTTGCTCTCGATGGGGGAGCTCGTGTCGGCGAAGGCCGCTCTCGCCGCGGTCGTCGCGCTCGCGCTCGGCCTTGCGATCGCGGCCGTCTTCGGCATGATCGTCGAGCTCGGGGGTGTCGTCGGCGGACAGCCCTGGGACCGCCTGCCGCTGCTGGGCATCGGGCTGCTGCTTGCCGGCGGCGCGCTCGGAGCGCTCGGCGCGCTGCTCGGAGCTCTGGCTCGGGAGACGCGCGCCGCGTCGCTCGTCGCAGTGCTCGTGGTCATGCCGATCGTCTTTCTCGGCCTCGTCCCGCGCGAGGTCGTGCCCGTCGCGGGCTGGCTCAGCGACGGCCTTCCGTTCGTGCACGCGGCGCGCTTCTTCGCATCGGCGCTCTACGACGCGAGCCCATGGAGAACGGTCGGCCGCGAGCTGGCCTGGCTGGCGGGCCTCGGGCTCGTCTTCGGCGGCCTCGCCCGCGTGGCGACCCGGCGCCTGCTGGCCTGACGGGTCTAGGCTTCAGGACATGAGCACGTTCCCGGTCACCCGGCTGCGGCGGCTGCGGCGGACGAGCGGCCTCCGGAGCCTCGTCCGCGAAACCCGGCTCGACCTCGACGACTTCGTCATGCCGCTGTTCGTCGGCCCGTCTGCGCTGGCGAACGCCGACCTGCCGGGGCTCGCGCGGCACTCGGTCGAGTCCGTCGCCGCCGAGGCCGAGGAGCTCGCGCGGCTCGGAGTGCGCGCGGTGATCCTCTTCGGGGTCCCCGACGAAAAGGACGACGAGGGGTCAGGCGCCTACGACGACGACGGGATAGTCCAGCGGGCGCTTCGCGCCCTCGAGGACAGCGGTCTTCAACTGCTCACCGACGTCTGCCTCTGCGAGTACACGTCGCATGGCCACTGCGGCGTCATCCGCGACGGCGAGGTCTCCAACGACGACACGCTCGAGCTGATCGCGCGCACGGCGGTGAGCCACGTCGATGCCGGCGCTCACGTTGTCTGTCCGAGCGACATGATGGACGGTCGCGTGGGCGCGATCCGCGACGAGCTTCCCGACACGCCGATCATCGCGTACTCCGCGAAGTACGCTTCGGCGTTCTACGGGCCGTTTCGTGAGGCAGCCGAGTCTGCGCCCGCTTTCGGCGACCGCCGCGGCTATCAGATGGATCCCGCGAA
The DNA here is from genome assembly GCA_036523555.1 of Gaiellaceae bacterium. Lineage (GTDB taxonomy): Bacteria > Actinomycetota > Thermoleophilia > Gaiellales > Gaiellaceae > 3-1-20CM-4-69-9. The sequence continues at coordinate 2,184 of DATDDZ010000190.1, read as the reverse complement.
CGTGCGCGAGGCGCTGCGCGAGTGCGAGCAGGACGTGGCGGAAGGCGCCGACGTCCTGATGATCAAGCCCGCGCTTCCCTACCTCGACGTGATCCGCGCGGCGCGCGAGCGCTTCGAGCTGCCGCTCGCCGCGTACAACGTCTCCGGCGAGTACGCGATGATCAAGGCCGCCGCGGCCAAGGGCTTCATGGACGAGCGCGAGGCCGCGCTCGAGTCTCTGACCTCGATCAAGCGGGCCGGCGCCGATCTCGTCGTCTCGTACTGGACGAAGGAGCTCGCCTCCTGGCTTTGAGCACGCGCAGCGACCTCTACCGCCGCGCGCTCGACCTGATTCCCGGCGGAGTGAACTCGCCGGTTCGCGCCATGCGCGCCGTCGGTCTCGACGAGCCGGTCTTCGTCCGCCGTGGCGAGGGCGCGTACATCGAGGACGTCGACGGGAACCGGTTCGTCGACTGGGTCATGTCCTGGGGGCCGTTGCTCTTCGGCCACGCCGACCCCGACACCGTTGCCGCAGTGCGCGACGCGGCAGGCCGGGGAACGAGCTTCGGGGCTCCGACCGAGGCAGAGGTCGAGCTGGCCGCCGAAATCGTGGACGCGGTGCCCTCGGTCGAGCGGGCCAGGCTCGTGTCCTCGGGAACCGAGGCCGCGATGAGCGCCGTGCGCCTTGCCCGCGCCCACACCGGACGGGACCGCATCGTCAAGTTCGCCGGCTGCTATCACGGTCACGCGGACGCCCTGCTCGCAAGCGCCGGCTCCGGTGTTGCAACCCTCGGGCTCCCGTCCAGCCCCGGGGTGCCGACCGCGGTCACCGCCGACACAATCGTGTGCCCCTTCAACGACGTCGACGCCGCGGCCGCCGCGGTGGCGCAGTACGGCGAGGGCCTCGCCGCCATCCTCGTCGAGCCGGTGGCCGGAAACATGGGTGTCGTTCCTCCACGCGACGGCTACCTCGAGGCGCTGCGGCGCCTCTGCGATGCCTCCGGCGCAGTTCTCGTCTTCGACGAGGTGATCACCGGCTTCCGGGTGGCCCGCGGGGGCGCCCAGGAGCGCTTCGGCGTCACTCCCGACCTGACCATCCTCGGGAAGATCGTCGGCGGCGGGCTGCCGCTCGCCGCGTTCGGCGGCCGCGCGGAGATCATGGACCGCCTCGCCCCGAGCGGCGATGTCTACCAGGCCGGGACACTGTCGGGGAATCCACTCGCGACGGCCGCGGGCCTCGCCGTGCTGCGGCGGCTTCGCGACCCGGGCGTCTACGACGAGCTCGAGCGCCGCGGGAGCCAGCTGGAGGCCGGCCTCTCCCCGCACGGTCGCGTGCAGCGCGTGGGCGCCATGGCGACCCTGTTCATGACGAGCGAGCCGGTCAACGACTTCGACGACGCTCAACGCTGCGACACGGCGCGCTACGGAGCGCTCTTCCGCCACCTGCTGGACCGCGGGATCTACATCGCGCCGAGCCAGTTCGAGGCGATGTTCCTCTCCCTTGCGCACGGCGACGACGAGATCGAACGGACGGTGCAGGCGGTTGCCGACTTCGACGCCTGACGTCTGGGAGACGATCGCGGCCGAGGCCGGTCGCGAGAGCGAGCTCTGGGCCGCCGTACTGCGCGCCTCCGACGAGCAGGAGCGCGAGCCCGTCTTCTCGCGCCTCGGAGAGGAGCGCTACGCCCTCGGGATCGAGACGATCTACGAGGGGTACCTCCTGCACTACGGCGCGTCGCGCCTCTTTCGCCCGGAGGACGGGGATTCCGCACTCCTGCTCGGCGACTACCTCTACGCTCACGGGCTCGTCCGGATCGAGCAGGTCGGCAGCGTCGCCGCCGTCAACGATCTCGCCGAGCTGATCGCCCTCTGCGCGTACCTGCGTGCCGAGGAGATCCCGGGCGACGGCCCGGCCTGGGCGGCGACGGCCAGCGCGCTCGGGCGCGGCGAGCTCGACGAGAGCCGCTCGTCGCTCCAGCTGGACAACGACCCCGGCCCGCTCGAGCGGTTTGCCCGGGCCCGCGCGGGTGACGCGGCGGTCGATGCGGCGCTCGCTGCCCACAGGGAGCGGTTGCGTTAGAGTCGCCGTGATGCTCGCAGCGCTCCACTGGTTCGTCGCCACGGACGACGCCGCCACCGAGGGCAAGAAGGTCATCACGGGCATGCTCATCGTCGGCCTCGTCTTCATCAGCGTGATCGCTCTCG
>DATDDZ010000189.1:0-5239 GCA_036523555.1 Gaiellaceae bacterium | reverse complement strand
GGAGATCCCGCGCACGGTCTTCGCCGCCTCCTGAACGGCTGCGTCGGCCGCTTTCGCGAAGCTCTCGGGTGACGAGCCGATGATGGTCACGACCTTTGCGATGCCTGCCACTTCCTACCTCCTTTGATTGGGCCTGGATTCTGACGTACCGTGTCCGTCTAGGCCGCACACCTTGAAGTTCCGGCCGAGTCCTAGTACTTTCGTTGCCCATGGAGGCTTCTTCGAACGACGAACAGGCACTCTCCGACTTTCTGCACTGGGTCGCCCAACCGGAACAGCAGGCTTTACTCCAGCTCTGGCACACCAGTGCACCGAGCGAGCGGAACAAGAAAGTGATCGAGCACGCCGGTAAGAGGCTTCGCCGAGACCATTACGAAGCGCTCGTCGGAGGCGACCCGGAGTGTATCGCCAAGGCGCTCAAGGAAGAATGGAAGTACGCCGGCTTGGGCGCCGAAGTAGAGGCGCACGGGAACCCGCACTTCGGTCCCTGCTGGATCCTCGTCGGCTAGCGGGGCAAGACTCGTCGAACGCATCGGCTCGCTCACCGTCGTCGGGACGGGGATCAACGGCAGCGCGCACCTGACTCCGGAGGCACGCGCAGCCTTCGAGCGGGCCGAAGCGGCGTTCTACCTCGTGACGGAGCCGCTCACGATCCGACTCCTCGAAGAGCTCAACCCTGCCGCGATCTCCCTCTACGACCACTACGAAGCCGGGGTGGACCGCAGCAGGAGCTACCAACGGATGCAGGAGACGATCCTCGGTGAAGTTCGTGCCGGCCGCGAAGTCTGTGCGGCCTTCTACGGGCACCCGGGAATATTCGTCGCTCCGTCTCATGGAGCTGTGCGTCAAGCCCGCAAAGAAGGATTTCCTGCATGGATGCTGCCGGCGGTGTCGGCGGAGGATTGCCTCTTCGCCGATCTCGGCGTCGATCCCGGAGTGACCGGGTGCCAAAGCTTCGAGACGACCGACTTTCTGCTTCGGCGCCGGCAGGTCGATCCGAGCGCTGGGCTCGTCCTGTGGCAGGTGAGTGTGCTCGGCATTCGGCATTACGAGACCGAACCTGCGCCGCGGAATCTCAACGTGCTGGTCGACTATCTGTTGCAGTGGTACGAGCCCGAGCATCGGGTGACGCTCTACGAGGCATCCCCATACCCGCTCGTCGAGCCGTCCATACGAGAGCTCGCGCTCGCGGATCTGCCAGGCGCTCGACCCTCGCCGCTCGCAACGCTCTACGTGCCGCCGAGCCAAAAACGAGCCGAAGATGCCGAGATGGCGGCGCGGCTCGGAATCCCGCTCTAGCTTCGAAGTGCTCGGTCGCCGGCCAGTTCGCGTGTGTGGCGTGCCGAAACGGTGTTGCCTTTCCGCTCGAAGAGCGCACTTGCACGGTCGTACGCAGCCGCTGCCTCCGACACGTCGTTTGCCGCTGTCAGCACGGCTCCCAGAGTCGCGAGCGCGCTGCCGGTCAGATTGAGGTCGTCGGTTTGCTCGGCGAGCGTCACCGCCTCCTCCGCCAGTTCGCGCGCTTCGCCCAGGTCGCCCGATCTACACAGAAGCCGGGCGCGCCCGTCGCGCCAGAGAACCTGGGAGAGGATGTCCTCAGCCAGCGTGGTCTCCTCGCTCAGCCGTGCGTAATGGTCGGCCTCGGACTCCTCACCTTCATCGAGTAGCGCTCGGGCGAGGACGCCGGCATAACTGGAGAGGTTGCCCCGCTCGCCGATCTCCTCCATGGTGTTGCAGGCCCCGCGCAGGTAGTCCACAGCCGCAGCGGAGTCTCCCGCCAGTAGCTCGACCACACCCACATTGTGCTGTGCCACCGCGCGCACGAGCGTCAGCCCGAGATCCTGCAAGACCCTCTGCGCCTCGGCTGCGAGGGCACGCGCAACGTCGAACCGGCCCCTCATGGCCTCGAGCACCGCGAGCTCACCCTCGATGAAGGCGTTGAGACGAAGATCGCCGTCGTTCTCCGTTCGAATGGCCTCGCAGCGAGCGATTGCCTCGGTGACCGGGGTTGGCCCCCGGAGCGCGGTCGCGACACGGACGTGCAGCAGCCGCCATCGGTGCGACGGGCGGGCATGCCGGAGGGCACGCTCGACGATCTCCTCCGTCTCGACCATCCGGCAGCGGATGAAGGTGACGTAGGCCTTGAGCGTGAGCGCGCGGCTGAGGCCGGCATCGTCGCCGGTGGCCTCGAACACCGAGGCGACTTCGTCGCTCAAGGCGATCAGGGGATCGAGCGTGCCGTCCCACGTGTGCAGCTGCGTCCAGGCGGACTCGAGCTTCGAGCGTGCGCGAATCCGAGGATCGTCGGTCGCCTCGGCTGCGGCTGTCGTCTCGTCCAAAACGCTCTGCGCTTCCGAGAGCCTCCCGGCTCCGTACAGGGCCTCGCTGAGCTCGATCATCAGCCCAAGCCGGTCCGGGCTCTCGACGTGCTCGAGCGCGAGTGCACGTCCCAGGAGATTGGCTGCTCCAGAGGAGTCTCCGCGTTCCAGCGCGCGGCGGCCCGCCGATGCGAGCAGCTCGAAGGCACGCTGCGCGAGGTTTCTTCCGTCCTCGTCCAGCGGCCCGAGCTCCGCCCTGAAGCGAAGAGCCTGTTCGAGGTGGTAGCCCACGATCTCGTCGAGCTCACCTGCTCGGCCGGCGGCAGTGCCCGCCGCATGGTCTCCGTAACGCTCGTGCAACTCGGCGCGGAGTCTTTTCGGAATGCCGGCGTAGGCCGCCTCGCGGATGAGCACATGCTTGAAGCGGTACGCATCCTCCCGGCCGGGGCGTGCAGAGAGGAACTCCTTTCGAACGAGGCTGAGCAGGACGGCATCGATGTCGGCGTGCTCGTCCTGTGGCGACAGGTGCAGGACAGTTCGGCGTGTGACGTCCTTCCCCGCGACTGCGGCACGCTCGAGAACGGATCGCTCGGCGCTCGGAAGCCGGTCGAGTCGCGCAGCGAGGAGCGCGTTGATCGACGGCGGGATCGCATCTGCAGGCCCGCCCTCGGCGATCATCGCCGCCATCTGCTCGACATAGAGAGGATTGCCCTCGGCCGCCTCCGTGATCCGCGCGCGCGCCTCCGCGTCGAGCTCCCACTCGCCGCCGATCTCGCTCAAGAGCAGCTCCGACTCGGCGTCGGTGAGCGGGCCAAGACGCAGAATCGTGCTCCCCTGCGATCCCCCTAGCCACGACGGTCGCTCGTCGAGGAGGTCCGGCCGGGCGAGGCAGACGAGCAGGATCGGCGCGTTGTCGGTCCAACCCGCCAGGTACTCGAGCAGGTCGAGGAGCTTCGGCTCCGCCCAGTGGATGTCCTCGATGACGATCAGGAGCGGCTGTCGGCGCGCGGCCTCCTCCAACAGCCGGCGGACCGCCCAGAACATCTCTCCGCCCGCTGAGCTGACGGGCGTCGCTCCGACCGCTCCCAGCACCCGATCGGCGATGAGCTCCGCGTCGTCGGCGTCGCCCAGTTCCTCGTGGACTCCCTCGTCACCGCCGAGCATCCCGACGATCCGCACGAGTGGCCAGAAGGTGATCCCGTTTCCGTACGGGAGGCACGGGCCGTAGAGAAGGCGCGCTCGCCCGTCAAGGCTGCTCCAGAGCTCCGCTGTGAGCCGCGACTTGCCGATGCCGGCGGAGCCGAGGATCGTGACCAGGCGACACGTCCGGCCGGAGAGTGCGTCCTCGAACGCCTCGCGCAATGCCCGGAGCTCTCGCTCGCGCCCGACGAGCGGCGTGCGCATTCGGCGCGCGTAGCCCGGGGCTTCCGCGATCACCGCGTTCACGCTCCAGGCGACGATCGGTTGCGACTTGCCCTTCAGCGCGAGCGGATCTCGCGGCTCGATGACGGCGGCGTTCTCGACCAGGCGGCGAGTGGAGTCGCCGATGAGGATCTCGCCGGTCCGTGCTGCTTCCTCGAACCGCTTGGCAACGTTCACCGCATCTCCGGTCACGAGCTTCTGCCCTCCGGTGCCGTCGCCTGCGACGACCTCCCCGGTGTTGATGCCGACCCGAACACCGATGCGTACGCCGAGCTCACGCTCGAGCTCGTCGTTCAGATCTGCCAGGGCAAGACGGAAATCCGTGGCTGCGCGAACTGCGCGGAGCGCATCGTCCTCGTGCAGCTCGGGCAGGCCGAAGACTGCCATGACCGCGTCGCCGATGAATTTCTCCACCGTTCCGCCGTGACTTTCGAGGACAGTCTCCATCGCCTCGAAGTACCGCGACATGACGCGGCGAAGCGATTCGGGATCGAGCCGCTCCCCCAGCGGTGTCGACTCCGCCACGTCCGCGAAAAGGACGGTGACCGTTCGGCGACTGACGGCCATGTCCAGGAGTCTAGGCGGCGGCTCTGGACGCGCCTAGTTCCCGCGGCGGAGCTCCAGCATGCGTGGAGTCTGAGCCGCGTGCCAGTCGAGCCGCAGCGCGCGGAAGTTCCGGTCGGCCTCCGCGATCAGGTTCTGATCCTCTCGGATGATTCCGAGGGCCCGCAGTCTGAACGGCTCGAGGTAACCGCCGGCGCCGAGCAAGCCCTCGCTCTCGACTGACGCCTCGTCCGCGATGACGGCCAACCCGTCGAGCCTGATCGCCGCCGCCGGCAGCTCGAACCAGGTTTGGAGGCGAAACGAGTCGGCGTCGGGAAGAAGCTTCTCGAGGGCGTCAAGATCGCCTCGCACAAGCGCAAGTCGGGCCCGAGGGGCTGTGAACGTGAGCCCGTAGTCGACGCCCTCGAGCTCGCCGGCCGCGGCCTCGAGCTCGCGACTCCGCATCGTGTCGCCGAGAACCTCAGCCGCAATCGCGGTCAACAGCAGGGAACGCGCATTTCGAACACAGGGCGTCGTGCGGTTCGCGGCGACGGCCGCCGCCGTCCGGGGCTCGAGCGCGTCGATCCGCCGCCAGTTCCCTGCGAGCTCCTCGACCTCGAGCATGCAGGCAACGCCGTGCAGGCGGTGATGGGGCGTGAGGTGCTCGACGAGCTTGTCGTGCTCTGTCGCAAGACGTCGCGCCTCGTCGATGCGCCCGGTCGCCGAGGAGGTGGGGATGAGGGAGACGTGCATGTCGCTGATGTGATCGGGGTCGGTGAGATCTCCGATGAGGTCGAAGCGGCGCGCCTCCCACGTGCGCGCCGCGTCGAAGTTCCCGCGGCGAAACTCGGCCATTCCTCGTGCATCCCATGCATACGACAGGAGCTCGACGTTGCCCAGCCTCTCCGCGAGCGTGCCCGCCTCGATGGACTGCTCGATGTCGTTGTCGTCGAGAG
>DATDDZ010000188.1:0-2235 GCA_036523555.1 Gaiellaceae bacterium | reverse complement strand
GACCTGACGGAGGACCCGATCAGCGAGGCGATCCGGGTCCTCGACGCCGGCGCGCGCGGGATCAAGCTTCATCCCCGCGCCCAGAAGTTCCTGCTGAACGACGAGCGCCTGTCCCCGATCTTCGAGCTCGCAGCCGACCGGAAGGTGCCGATCCTGATCCACGGCGGGCGTGGGCTCCCTCCAATCGCGGATGACCTTGCACGGCTCGTCGACCGCTTCCCCGCAGCGCAGCTGATCGTCGCGCACGCAGGGATCGCGGACCTCGCCGCGTTCGCCGACCGGCTCGGAGGCAAGGCCGGCGTGTTCTTCGACACCTCGGTCTGGAGCCCACTTGACCTGCTCGGCCTCTATCGGCTCGTCGGACCGGAGCAGGTCGTCTTCGCCTCGGACTACCCCTACGGGCAACAGCCGTCCTCACTCCTGATCGCGCTACGAACGGCGCGCCTTGCGCAACTCGACGAGGGCGAGGTGCGCGGCGTGCTCGCGGGCAACGCGAACCGGATCGCTAACGGCGACCCGCCCCTCGAGCCGTCGGCGCCGAAGGGCGTCGACACCTTCCAGCAGCCGATGACGTTCGCGCGGATCCACCAGTACCTCTCGATGGCGACACCGTTGCTCTGGACGAGGCAGCAGGACCGGATCGGCGTGCTCGGCCTCGCGCTGAACGCGTGCGACGACCGGTCGAACGGGCACCGGGACGAGCTCGAGCAGATCCGAGAGCTGCTGACCGCGGCCCAGCAGCTGTGGCTCACGCTGCCAGAGGAAGGTGACGAGCGCGACCGGATGGCGCACACACGCAGGACCTTCAGGCTCATCCACCTGGCCGACATCGTGGCGGTGACGACGCCTGCCTGATCTCCGCATCAACGGAGACGACTATTCGATCGCTGCCGCCGTCGGCCGCTCGCTCGCGACCGTCCTACGCGACGACCTCGGTTTGACCGGCACCAAGGTCGCGTGCGGCGAGGGACACTGCGGCGCGTGCACGGTGCTGCTCGACGGGGTGCCGACGCTGTCATGCATCACGCTCGTCCACACGGTCGACGAGCGCGAGGTGACGACGATCGAAGGGCTCCGCGACCACCCACTCGTCGGAGCGTTCGTGCGCACCGACGCCGTGCAGTGCGGCTTCTGCACGCCCGGGCAGATCGTCTCGGCGGCCGCGCTCGTCGCGGAGAATCCCGAGCCCTCGCGCGAAGAGATCAGGCACGCGATGTCCGGCAACCTTTGCCGTTGCGGCACCTATCCCAAGATCGAGGAGGCGATCGCCACTTGGCGAGACTGATCCGCACCGAGAAGGAGGTCGAGGGTCGCTACGAGGACGTCTGGATCGTCGTCGACGAGGACGCCCTCGATCAGTGGCCGGCCGGGCCGCTTGCGACGGTCGGGCAGAAAGTGCCGCGCATCGACGGCGAGCAGCGTGCGCTGGGCCAGGCTCCGTACACCGCCGACCTGCAGCTTCCCGGCATGTTGCACACCGCAGTGCTGCGCAGCCCCTACGCGCGGGCGCGTGTGACCCGCATCGACCTCACGCCCGCCCTGTCGGCGCCGGGCGTCCGGGCGGCCCTCGGCCCCGACGACCTCGAGCAGCTGACCCGTGAGCCGGGCTACGTCGGCCACGCGATCGCCGCCGTCGCCGCCGAGACCTTCGGCAAGGCGCGCGCCGCCCTCGACCAGATCGACGTCGAGTGGGAGGTGCTCGAGCCGCTGCTCGACCCGGACGAGGCCGTCCGCCGCGAGTCCTTCCTCTCGGACGTGAAGCACTACGAGCGCGGCGACCTCGAGCGAGGCCTCGCCCAGGCCGACGAGGTCGTCGAGGCCGAGTACCGCACGTCGGTCGTCCTCCACAACTCGATGGAGACCCACCAGTCCGTCTGCCACTGGGAGGGCGACGGCATCACGATCTACATCTCGACCCAGTACATCTGGGGCATTCGCGACGCGATGGCCGCGAACCTCGGCCTGCCGCCCGACAGGGTGCGCGTCGTCTGCCACGCGATGGGCGGCGGCTTCGGCGCCAAGAACGGGCCGGGGGACTACACATCGATCGCGGCGGAGCTGGCGCGGCGAAGCGGCCGTCCCGTCAAGTGCGCGCTCACACGCCGCGAGGAGAACATCGCGACAGGGAACCGGAACGCGACGATCCAGCGCCTGACCGTGGGCGCGAGAGCCGACGGGACACTGACTGCTCTCGGCGGCGAGTTCATCAACGCGGTGGGGTACGCCGGGTGGTCG
>DATDDZ010000187.1:0-10923 GCA_036523555.1 Gaiellaceae bacterium | reverse complement strand
GGACGTGCCGGGCGCCATCGACCGTGCCTGGCACGAGGCGTCGGCCGCGGGCGGGCCGGCGCTCGTGATCGTGCCCATGGACGACTGGTCCGCGGGCGTGGACGAGGAGCGAGAGGACGCCTCGCCCGGGCAGGTGCTGCGGGCGGCGGCGCCCGATGCGGCGACCGTGGACGCGCTGGCGGCGTTCCTCGACGGAGCGCGCTCGCCGGCGCTCGTCGTCGGCGCCGGCGCGGACGACCCCGCCACCTGGACAGCGCTGGTCGACCTGGCCGAGCGTCTCGCCGCGCCTGTCTTCCAGGAGTCGTTCGGGGCGCGTGCCGGCTTCCCGCAAGACCACCGGCTCTTCGGCGGCTTCCTTCCCGCCGACCGACCCCGCCTGCGCGAGAAGCTCGCGCCGCACGACGCGATCCTCGTCGTCGGCGCTCCTGTCTTCCGGCAGTCGCCGTACGCGCCCGGACTGCTCGTCGAGCCCGGCACCCGCATCGCGGTCGTCGGCGCGCACGCGGACGAGGTGCACCGCAGCCCGGCCGAGCTCGCCGTGCTGGCGCCCCCGTCCGTCGTCTGCGCCGAGCTCGCGCGCCGCGTCGCCCAGCGCGACGCGACAGCCCCCGAGCAGTTTCGTCCACCCCCGCCGCCGGCGCCTCCGGCGTCCGGCGAGCCGCTCCTCGCCGGCCATGTGCTGTCCGCACTTGCCGAGCGGCTGCCACGCGATGCGATCGTGGTCGAGGAGGCGCCGGTCGACCGGCCGGAGCTGCACGAGCGAATCCCGGCCCGCGAGCCGCTCGGCTTCCTCAGCGCCGCGATGGGCGGCCTCGGCTTCGCGCTCGCCGGGGCGACGGGGCTCCGCATGGCGCTTCCGGAGCGACCCGTGGCCGCCGTCGTCGGCGACGGCTCGTCCCTGTATGGGATCCAGGCCCTCTGGAGCGCCGTGCACTACCGCGTCGGGCCCCTGTTCGTGATCCTCTCGAACGGCGGCTACACGATCATGGACCGGCTTGCGGAGCGCCAGGGTGGGGACGCGCCGTGGCCGGGCTTCGGCGAGCTGCACGTCTCGGAGATCGCGCGCGCCTTTGGCTGCCCGTCGCGACGGATCGAGACACACGACGAGCTGCTGGGCGCACTCGACGAAGCCGTGCCGGGGCTCGCGTCGCGCGACGAGCCGCTCCTGCTCGACGTCGTGATCGCGCCGACCGCGACGTTCGCGCCGTAGGGGCACGTCCGAGAGCCTGTCCCTCGGACGTGCCCTCGGCGTAGCGCTAGACGACCATGAACGTCTTCTTCAGCTTCGGCTTGCCAACGCTCGAGTACGTGTACTTGCCGGCGCGCAGAGTGAGCGTCCAGGTGCTCCGCCCGGTGCCCTTGAGCGGCGTGTTCCGGTTCACGCCGGGGCCGCGCAGGCGGAAAGCTGCCGTCTTCGACTGGTCGCTGACGACGAACGTGTACTCGCCCTCGGGCAGTGACTTCACGCCCTTGCCGTCGAGGAGAAGCTTCACCGTCTTCTTGTTGACGATCCCCTGCAGCGTCTTGCCTCCGGTGATGCTGAGCGGCACGAGCTGCGTCAGGTTCGGCAGCTTGGTGATGACGTCGAAGTCCTTCGCGTACTGCGCGAGCTTGCGCAGCTTCGCACGGTCGATCACCGGGCTCCAGATCGGCAGCCTGACGTTTTGCGTCCCTGCCGGGAGAAGCGCGCGGATCTCGTCCGGATGGCTCTGGGCGTAGGAGAGGGACTGGTTGATGGCGATGCGGAACTTCTTTGCCAGCGCTGGGTTCGCATTCGACCACGAGCTCAGCGACGCGTAGCCGCCGATGGGCCAGAACTTGCCGAGGATCGGGCCCGGCGCCATCACGACGCGCGCGCCGTCGAGGTTGAGCGCCTGCGAGAGGAACGGCTCGGGACACCAGATCGCGTCCACCTGGCCGTTGCGAAGCGCTGCGCGCATCGACGGGAACGGGAGCGCCAGCAGCTTCACGGAGCTCTGGCTGATGCCCAGCTTCTGGAACGCAGCCCGGATCATCACCTCGCCGACTCCCTTGAGCGCGTTCACCGCGATCGTCTTGTTGGCCAGATCCTGTGGCGTGCGAATCGAGCTGTCGCCCTTGACGACGATGTTCTGCCAGTTGTCGTCGTTCGACGTCCCCTCGACCTCGCTGGCCGCCACGGCCTGGAAGGGGATGCCCTGCGTGGCCGCGATCATCATCGGCACCCAGCCTAGGTAGCCGATGTCGCCGTTGTTGTTCGCGAGCGCGAGCACGACGTCGTTGCCGCTCTGCAACGTCCGCTTGTTGATGTCGATCCCCTGATCCGAGAAGAAGCCCTTCTTGATGCCGAGATCCATCGGCAATGCATTCGCGATCGGCAGGGTGTCGACTGTGATCGTCACGAGCGCCTTGCCCGAGGAGCCGGTTGCGGGGCCGCCGAGCGTGAGCACCGCGACGACGCCGAGCAGCGTCGCGACACCGAGGAGCCTTGCCCGCGGACGAATTCGACCATGGATCATCTCTCCGTCCTTTCGTCTCGAGCCGCGGGCCTACGCCGCGGAACGTCTCGTTGACCGGGCGCGATTATGTCACGGGCTGTCCGAATGTCTAGACCGGCGTTCCGGCATGTGGAACGCCGCCCGATGTCTCGCCACCCGTTGCGGAGGCGTCGTCCTGCTGCTCCCGCTTGATCAGGCGATAGACGTGCCCGCGAAGGTGTGCGAACTCGGGCAACTCCTTCGTCACTATCTGGTCGCGTGGACGCGGCAGGCCGACCGGGACGATCTCCTTCACCTCCGTCGGCGAGTGCGTGAGCACGACGACGCGGTCCGGGAGATAGACCGACTCGTCGATGTCGTGTGTCACGAAGAGCACGGTGATCTCGTACTGCTCGCGCACGCGCAGGATCAGGTCTTCCAGATCCCCGCGCGTCTGCGCATCGACCGAGGCGAACGGCTCGTCCATCAGCAGGGTCGTCGGCTGGTACGCAAGCGCGCGCGCGATCGCGACGCGCTGTTGCATCCCGCCCGATAGCTGCCACGGATAGTGGTCGAGAAACTGCGTCAGGCCGACCGCGTCGAGGGATTCCTCGACGAGCCGGCTACGTTCGGCGCGGGAGAGCTTCTTGTGACGCAAAGGCAGCAGGACGTTGTTGCGCACCGACGCCCATGGCATGAGCGAGCGTCCGTATTCCTGGAACACGAGCGCCAATTCCTCGGGCGGCCCTTCTACGCGCCGCCCGCGCACGAGTGCTTCACCCCGCGTCGGCGGGAGGAGCCCCGCGATGCACTTGAGCAGCGTCGTCTTCCCGCAGCCCGACGGCCCCACGACGCACACGAACTCCCCGTCGGCAACGGTGAACGACACGTCCGCGATCGCGTGCGTCGCCTTCGGCCCCGTGCCGTAGGTCTTGCCGATGCCCTTGACCTCGAGCATCAGGAGGCTACCGAGGCACGCCAGCCGCGATGCCAGGCGAGCACGCGGCGCTCGGCGAGGATGAAGAGGACGTTGAGCAAGTATCCGAGCAGGCCGATCAGGACGATTGCGGCCCACATCGGCGCGAGCTGGAAGGTGTTCTTCGAGATCAGCAGCACGTAGCCGACGCCGCTCGTGCTCGAGAAGTACTCGGACAGGACCATCGTGATCACTGCGAGCGAGAGGCTGTTGCGCATCCCCGCGACGATCTGAGGCAGGGCCGCCGGGAGGACGATCCGCCGGATCCGCTCGAGCCGGCCGAGGCCGTAAGAGCGCGCCGTGTCGACGAGCGTCGGGTCGATCCCGCGCACCCCGTCGATCGTGTTCAGCAGCACGGGGAAGAGACAGAAGAAGGCAATGAACGCCACCTTCTGGCGATTGTCGATCGAGTGCAACAGCACGATCGAGATCGGCAGCAACGCGGGCGGCGGGATCGCGCGCCAGTACTCGATGTGCGGCATCGCCCAGAGGCGGGCCCAACGCGAGAGACCGAGCGGGATGCCGAGCACGATCCCGGCCACGACGGCGATGGCGAAGCCGAGCCCGATGCGCTCGAGGCTCGGGACGACGTGGGTCCCGAACTCCGAGAACAGCCACATGTCCTTGAACTGGACGAGGATCGTCGAAAGGCGCGGGAACTTCACCGAGTGCGCATGCGCGGTCCAGAGCTGCCACCCGGCGAGGAGCGCGAGTGGCACGGCGATCTCCGCGCCGATCTTCAGCCCCATGTACGTCCGGCGGCTCATATCGTCTCCGGACGTTGCGACGGATGCCAGCGAAGCGCCCTGCGCTCGAGTGCGGTCATGGCCAGGTGAATGGCGACGCCGAGGAAGCCGGTCGCGAGCGCATACGCATACAGCTGCTTGTCGAGGCCGTAAGCCTGGGCGAAGTTGACCTTCTGCCCGAGGCCCGGCAGCCCCATGAAGAGCTCGGCAGTGAACGCGAGAATGAGCGACACGGTCGAGGAGATGCGCAGACCGGTGGCGATGTACGGGACCGCGCTCGGCAACGTGATTCGGTAGAGCCTCTCCAAACCGCCGACGCCGAAGGAGCGGGCCGTGTCCATTGCGATGGGATCGACATCGCGGACGCCGTACATCGTCTGCACGAGCAGTGGCCAAAAGGCGCCGAACGAGGCCAGGAAGATCTCGCTCTTCAGCGTCGTGCCGAGCGTGAGGAAGAGCAGCGGGATCAACGCGGCGGACGGGATCGGGCGCAAGAACTCGATCGGGACGCGGAAGGCGCTGGCCGCGAACTCGCTCGAGCCGAGAAGGATCCCGATCGGCACGGCCAGCACGGTCGCGACCGCGAGCCCGAGCGCCCAACCGCGCACGGTTTGGCCGAAGGCGAGCCAGAACCCTCCTGTCTGCATCAGCGACCAGAGCTCGCGGAAGGTCGTGCTCATCGCCGGCAGGTCCTTCTCGGAGATCACCCCCGTCCGCGAGATCGCCTCCCAGAAGACGAGCGCCGCCGCGATCGAGAGCACGACGACGGACGCCTCGACCAGGCGGCCGGTCCGCAGTCGCGACGACCTCCATTCCCCTGTTGTCGCGACACCGGCGGCGACTTCCCCGCGCGACGCCATGGGCCGATGTATACAACATCGATTTTTCCGGGTCGGCCCGCCGACCCGCGGGAGGGTCGTCTAAGCGACCGTCGAGCTCGCGCGCGTAACGACCTCGCCGAGCCTCCGTCGGACGTCCGAGGCGATCGGGGCGAGCTCGTCGTTCTCGACGATCGAGAGCATCCGTTCAGCGTCGACTGCCGAGATCCGCGTGTGCCCGTCGCGCTCGTAGACGACCACGTTGCACGGAAGCAGAACACCGAGCTCCGGCTCGGCCTCGAGCGCCTGATGCGCGAGCGGCGGGTTGCAGGCGCCGAGGATCGTGTAGCGCCCACCTTCGATGCCGAGCTTCTCCCTCAGCGTCGCCTGGACGTCGATCTCACAGAGGACGCCGAACCCCTCGACCTGCAGCTCCGCCTTGACCCGCTCGACCGCCCGTTCGAACGGCAACGTCGTCGGCTCGCTCAACGTGTAGCCGGTTGCAAGCATGCGCATTCCTCCTCGAGGTAGCGGCGGCGCGCCTTATCCGCCTTCTGCCGGTGCGCCTCCGCCCCCGGCGGCTCGACATAGCGCTCGTCGAGGCAAGCGAGGATGTTCTGCTCGCCGACGACGACCGAGCCGTTCTCGAGGCGAAGGACCGGGATCGTGGACGATCCGGTCGCCGCCTCAAGGGCGTGGCGCTCCTCCTGGTCGACGGGCACCTGCCGGACGACGTAGTCCACGCCGAGCTCGGTCAGCCGCTGCCGCACCCGGCGCGAAGCCGGGCACCACTCGGTCTGGAAGAGCTCGAGCACGTGCTCATCGTCCCGCCCGGCCACCCCAGCCGCATCCGGGACACCGCTGAAGCACGTTCGGGGAACTACGGGGCGCGTAGTTGCCCGTAGGTGATTCCGCAGATGCCCCGATGCCCGCCGGGCACATGCCGGCGATCGTGTCCACGTGAAGCAGATCGTGGTTCTCGGCGCCGGAACCGGCGGCACGATGACCGCCAACCGGCTGCGCCGCAGGCTGGGGCCCGACGAGGCGGAGATCCATGTCGTCGACCGCGACGACGCCCACGTCTACCAGCCGGGCCTCCTCGTCGTCCCCTTCGACCTCACCCGGACGGAAGAGATCGTCCGGCCGCGGAGACGACAGCTCCGCCCCGGCATCGTCTTCCACGAGAACCAGGTCGAGTCGGCGTGGATCGAGCGCGACGAGGTACTCCTCGACGACGGCACCGTTCTTCCCTACGACGTTCTGGTCGTCGCCACCGGCGCCCGCCTGCAACCCGAGGAGACCGAGGGACTCACGGGCCCGGGTTGGAACGAGCGCGTGTTCACGTTCTACACACCCGGAGGCGCGGAGGCTCTCCGGGAGGCGCTCGCGCGTTTTGACGGTGGGCGCCTGGTCGTCAACCTCGTGGACATGCCGATCAAGTGCCCGGTCGCGCCGCTCGAGTTCACCTTCCTTGCCGACTGGTACTTCCGCGAGTGCGGGATGCGCGATCGGGTCGAGCTCGTCTACTCGACGCCGCTCGACGGCGCCTTCACGAAGCCGGTTGCCTCGGAGCGCCTGGCGCGGCTCCTGTCCGACAAGGAGATCGAGCTCGTGACCGAGTTCAACGCGGGCGAGGTCGACGGAGTCGGCGGCAAGCTGATCTCGTACGACGGCCGCGAGGTCGATTTCGACCTGCTCGTGACAGTCCCGCTCCACGGCGGCGGCGCGTATGTCGAGCGCTCGCCCGGCCTGGGCGACGCGCTGGGGTTCGTCCCGACAGACAAGCGCACGCTGCAGACGCCGGCCAGTCCCAACGTCTTCGCGCTCGGCGACGCGACAGACCTGCCGATCTCGAAGGCCGGCTCGGTGACGCACTTCGAATGTGAGGTACTGGCGGAGAACGTCGTCCGCTTCCTTGACGGCGAGAAGCTCGATGCGAGCTACGACGGTCATGCCAACTGTTTCGTCGAGACCGGCTTTCACAAGGCGCTGCTGCTCGACTTCAACTACGAGACGGAGCCTCTCCCTGGACACTTGGGGCCGCTTCCCCTTCTGCGCGAGTCGCGCATGAACCATCTCGGGAAGCTGATGTTCCAGTGGGTCTACTGGCATGCGCTGCTGCCCGGGCGAGAGCTGCCGGGACTAGGGCCGACGATGCCGACGTTCGGCAAGAAAGGCATCCCGGTTCATGCGAGCTAAGGAGGAGCGATGAGCACGATCACGATCGCCGAGCACGCGATCGACGTCGACGACGAGAGGTTTCTGACCGATCCCGCGCAGTGGAGCGAACAGGTCGCAGAGGCGATCGCGCGGGAGAGTGGCATCGCCGAGCTGACCGACCGGCACTGGCTGGTCGTGCGGTTCATGCGAGAGCGCTACCTGTCGACGGGGGCCGCGCCTTCGATCCGGTCCCTGGGCAAGGAGTCCGGCGTCCCGGTGAAAGAGCTCTATCAGCTCTTCCCGAAGGGCCCGGCGAAGCTCGCCGCCAAGATCGGCGGCATCCCCAAGCCACGCGGCTGCATTTAGTGGTGGCTCCGGGAAGTTCACCACCGCTTGTCCGGCTGCAAACGCTTCGCATCGCTGCGTCCTCGGTCGCCCCAATACGGTCAGGTATTGGGGCTTCCTGCGTCCTTGCGCTGCTTGGTTTTCGCTCGGCCAATCAGCGCCGAACTCCCCAGAGACACCACTAGAAAGGAGAACGGAAATGGCCACCATGCTCGAAGAGCCTCGCGTCGAGGAGACCGAGTCGAAGCAGACGATCGAGAAGGTCGCGATCGTGATCTCGAAGGGCTCCCTCGAAGGCATCTACCCCGGTCTGATCATGGCCAACGGCGCCCGCATGGACGGCATCGAGGCCGACGTCTTCTTCACCTTCTTCGGGCTCGACGCGATCCGGAAGGATCGCCTGGCGAAGATCAAGGTCGCGACGGTCGGCAATCCGGGGCTGCACATGCCGACGTGGCTCGGCGCGCTGCCGGGAGTCTCGTGGGCAGCCACGAAGATGATGGAGCGGCAGATGGAGAAGATCGACATCCCGCCGATCCCCGAGTTCATCGAGCTGATCGCGGACTCCGGCGCCCGCCTCTACGCCTGCAAGGCGACCGTCGACATGTTCGGGCTGACGATGGATAGCTTCGTCCCCCAGGTCGAGGACATCATCTCGGTCGGCGAGTTCTACGAGAAAGCCGGCGGCGGCGAGATCATCTTCACGTAGTCGAACGCCCCGATGACGCCGCGGTGCGAAGATCGCACCCTCGTGAGCGAGCGTGAGAACACGCTCGACGTGGCCGTGCTGGGCCGCGTCGGCATCGACCTCTATCCGAACCAGCTGCGCACGCCGCTTCGCGAGGTCCGGACGTACACGCGCTTCGTCGGCGGCTTCGCGGGGAACGTCGTGACCGGGCTGGCACGGCTCGGCGTCACCGCGGCGATCGTCTCGCGCGTCGGGCCCGACCCACACGGCGAGTACGTGCGCGACTTCCTCTCCCGAGAGGGCGTCGACGTCCGCTTCCTCGCGGTCGATCCCCGGCTGATGACCCCGCCCACGTTCTGCGAGGTGTGGCCCCCGGACCGCTTTCCGATCACCTTCTACCGCTATCCGACGGCGCCCGACTGGCAGCTTTCCCCCGGGGACTTCGATGCGGAGGAGGTCGCCGGCGTGCCGTTCGTGCTCGCCACGGGCACGGGTCTGGCGCAGTCGCCGAGCCGCGAGACGACGCTCGCCGCGCTCGAGGCGCACAGAGGCACCACCATCTTCGACCTCGATTGGCGGCCGACCCTGTGGGAGCGGCCCGAGGAATTCGGCGAGGTCGCCGGGGTCGCGGCCGGGCACGCGGACATCGTGATCGGCAACGAGGAAGAGGTCGGCGCCGCGGCGGGTGATCCGGCCGCGCTGCTCGGTGCCGGCGTGCGCACGCTCGTCCTGAAACGCGGCGAGCGCGGCGTGCTCCTCTTCGACGAGGGGCGGGAGGTCGACGTCCCGGGGCACCCGGTCGAGGTCGTGAACGGGCTCGGCGCGGGCGACGCGTTCGCGGCGGCGTTCACGCACGCGCTCCTGCACGGCATGCCCGCGGACGAGGCCGTCCGCCGCGGCTCCGTGGCGGGTGCGATCGTCGCCTCGCAGCTGGCATGCTCGGAGGCGATGCCGACACTGGCCGAGCTCGAGGCGGCCCTCGCGTGAGCAGCCTCCTCCTGCGCGCGGGCGACTGGGACCGCGTCGATCCGGCGTCGGCCGGCTGGCGCTATCTCTCGTTCGAGGTAGTGCGACTGCGGGACGGCGAGGAGGTCACGCGCGGGACCGGCGGCGAGGAGGTCGCCCTCGTCCCGCTCGGCGGCCGCTGCGCGGTCGCGAGCGGCGATGCCAGCTGGGAGCTCGGCGGCCGCGCGAACGTGTTCGAGGGGATGCCGTGGGCGCTCTATCTCCCCCGCGACAGCGAGTACCGCATTGCCGGGCTCGGCGACGTCGAGGTGGCCGTCTGCGGCGCGCTGGCCGACGAGCGCTTCGAGCCGAGGCTCGTGACGCCGGAGGACGTCGAGATCGAGGTGCGCGGTTCCGGCAACGCGACGCGACAGATCAACCACATCGTCAAGCCGGAGTTCCCGGCGCACCGCCTCCTCGTCGTGGAGGTGTTCACTCCGGCGGGAAACTGGTCGAGCTTTCCGCCCCATAAGCACGACGAGGACCATCCGCCGGGAGAGGTCGTGCTCGAGGAGGTCTACTACTACCGGACGCAGCAGGAGCCGCCGGGCGCGTTCGCGGTGCAGCGGCTCTACAGCCCTCGGCACGGAACCGACGTCACCGAGACGGTGCGCGACGACGACCTCATGCTCGTGCCGCACGGCTACCACACCACGTGCGCGGCGCACGGCTACGACCTCTATTACCTGAACGGCCTTGCCGGCGACCGCCGCTCGATGGCGGCTGCCGACGATCCATCTCTAGCGTGGATCCGCCCGGCCTGGGCCGAGCTCGAGCCCGATCCGCGCGTTCCGCTCGTGACTCTCGGCGGCCGCCGCTCATGACGGGCATCCAGGTGGCGAACGCGCCGTGCAGTTACGGCGCGTTCGAGATCACGGTCGGCGTCCTCCCGGACGTGCCCGATGCCGAGCACGTGCTCGGTGCGATCGCCGCGGCCGGCTACGCGGGGACCGAGCTCGGGCCGCCCGGGTATCTCGGCGACGCGGGCGTGCTGAGAGAGCGCTTCACGCGCAACGGGCTCGCCCTCGTCGGCGGCTACATCCCGATCCGGTTCAGCGAGCCGCGTCACTGGGACGAGGATCTGGCGGCGATGAACGCGACGCTGGACCTTTTCGCCGCGGCAGACGGGTCCGAGGCGAAGCCGGTGCTCGCCGACGCCGGTTCCGCGGAGCGCATCCGTTTCCCGGGACGTGCCGCGTCGGACCGGTCGATCGGGCTCGACGACGCCGGCTGGCAGCGGCTCGCCGAGGGTGTCTCACGCGCGGCGGACCTCGCCCGCGGCCGCGGCTTCGAGCCGACGTTCCATCACCACACGGCCACGTTCGTCGAGGCCCCGTGGGAGATCGAGCGCGTGCTGGAGCTCACCGACGTCGGGCTGCTCCTGGACACGGGGCATCTCGCGCTCGGCGGCGGCGATCCGACCCAGGCCCTACGCGACTGGGGCACGCGGATCAACCACGTGCACGTCAAGGACGTCCGGAACGACGTCCTCGCCGGCGTGATCGCGGACCAGGCCGACATGCCGGAGGCCTGGCGGCGCGGTGTCTTCTGCGAGCTCGGGACCGGAGACGTCGACCTGAACGCCTTTTTCACGGAGCTGGCGCGGTCGGGCTACTCCGGGTGGCTCGTGGTCGAGCAGGACATGGTCCCCCAGTCCGCGGCGGACGCGGCCGAGGCCGAGGCGGCGCAGGTGCGCAACCGCCGCTGGCTCGCCGAGCACGCGGGTCTC
>DATDDZ010000186.1:0-5548 GCA_036523555.1 Gaiellaceae bacterium | reverse complement strand
CTGCAGCGGGACGACTCGCACCCGCCGACCGTTCGGATCGACCCGATCGACGACGACGACCTCGACGACGCGGGCGAACAGGTGGTGCAAGCCTTCGCCGCACGCACGCGCCTGGCCGCTCTCGGCTCGGGCGCGGAGCTCGTCGGCGAGCGGGTCACGCTCGCCACCGCGCTGCGGCTCCAGCGCGACATCGAGCCGTCGAAAGACACCGGCGTCGCGATCACGGAGAGCCGCGTCGAGCTGGCCGAAGGGACGAAGCACGTCGTGGAGACGACGGAGGACGCACTCGAGGTGATCGCCTCGCTCGACGGCCGCCGACTCGGCGAAGTGGTCGACGACGTCGCCGCCCGCCTCGGTCTCGGCTCGGGGGATGCGACGCGGCTGCAACGGGAGGCCGTCGCGCTCATTCGCGAGCTGCTCGAGCTCGGCGCGCTCGAGCTCCACTAGCCACGAAAGGCTGCGCGGCGGCTGATGCCGCCGCGCAGCTTCGGCTCCACGCTTCGGTTCACTCGTCGACCTCCTCGAGCTCTCGCGCGCGGCGCTCGTACTGCTCGAACTCGGCGGCGAGCCCGGCGCGGAAGAGACGGAGCGCCGTGATCAGCGTGTCGAGCTTGTGCAGCGAGTTGGCCCGCCGGAGCTCCGTTGTGAGATCGAACTCGAGATTGATGCGATCCGAGCAGTCCGCGATCTCGAGGATCGTCCTCGCCTCGAAGTTCTCGAGGGGGTGGGAGCAGTCTCCGTCGCAGTCGTACCGGTCGCAGCGAGGACCGAGCTCTGACGTGTCCTCGACGTATGCGACGACGTACGCGCCACCGTGGAAGCCGGGCAGGTTCAGAAACGCGCGCTCGTCGACGCGAGCGTGGTACGGAATGCCCATGGTGCTCAGCTCCTTCTAGGTCGTGCGACCGCAGGGTGTGGCCGCACCTACTTAGGTGGGTAAGAGACGCGGCGAAGCTGCTGCGTCACACTGAGCACTTCGATCCTCCTCTCGAGCATTCCGGGGTACATGAGCGTCGCGGAGAGTAGCGCCGAACCCCATCATCCGCAAACTCTCCTGACCGTTTCGTAACGACTGCGGAGTAGCGTCGGCCCGATGCAGAGGTTCCTTCCTGTCGGGAAGGACGCGAAGGGAGCAGCGCGCTTTCTCCTCGCCGCGCTGCCGGCGCTCGGCGCGCTCCTGACCGGTCTGGCCGTGACCGGCGACCTCGTCGGGCGAATGGCGCGGAACCATCCGGCCGCGACCTTCGGTGCGTTCGGCTGCGCAGCCGCAGCGGTCTTCCTCGGCTCGGTCGCGGCGTTCGTCCTCCAGCAGGGCTCGAACGCGGAGCGCCAGGTGCTGTACGGCGGGATCGCCGTCCTCGGCGCCGCGCTCGTGTTCGGCGTCTACGCGGGCGTCAGGACGTGGGGTGACCGGACGCAGCCGAGCATCACCGTGACGCCGAAGAGCGGATCGGTCGTGTCGGTCTCGGTTCGCGGAGGAGGGCTCCGGTCGAGTGACCACCTGATCGTGGAGGTCGAGCAGCTGCTGCGCGTGAAGGACGAGCGCGGCCTCCGGACCTGGACACCGGGCCAGCCGCTCTACGGCGCCTCGCTCGGGCCCGACAGCGCCGGCAACATCCAGCAGGTCGTCGACGTCCCCCTCCCCGCCGGCGACTTCGACGACGTCGGAGCGCGGGCCTGGGTCGGCGACGAGCCCAGGCCCTGCTACGCGAACGGCAACGCGACGGGCTGCGTGCGCGTCCACATCCCTCGCCTGCCGGAGCGGCCGCAGCTGGCGGTCGACTGGGAGACGTTCGTCCGCGCGCCACGGCTGCTCGTGCGGCTCAAGGCGCGCAACCTGCCGCAGCGGCCGTCACGGTCGATGGCGCTCCGGGTGTACGGGCTGGCCGCGGGCCAGCCGCCGCGCAACCTCGCTGAGTGGATGCTCGCGCCGGACGCCAACGGCGTCTTCGACCGACACCTGAGCCTCGTCGTCGGGCGCGCGTTCTCAGACGTCTGCGTGGTCGCCAGCATCACGAGGCGGGAGCCGAGGTGCCCGCCCGCGGTCGAGGACGGCACCGTCTGGTCGCGGCTCGCAGTGCCGAGCCTGTAGGCGCGAATCGTGGGTGCGCGTGAGGCTGCGGCGTCGCGCCGCCGCGGCCTCCTGCGCAACATGCCCTAGTGCTGACCCTCTTGCTGCGTGTCCGCGTTCGGATTCCCGGGCTCGTCGGCGTAACCACCCGGACCGTCGTTGTTCGATACCTCGGATCCTCCTTGCTCGGCGGAATTGTCGGGGCCGCTCGAATCCTGGATGTTGTCCGTGTCTGACGCGGCGGCGCCGTCGTTCGTCTCCGCATCGGTCGTTACAGCCCGCTGCGCAGCGGCGGGCGCGACCGGGACACGGGCTTTCGCCGCGTGAGATCCGCCTCCTGCGGCCGACGCGAGGGCCGAGCCGCCGGCGACGAGCGCGGCTAGGGCGGCGAGCGCAGCTCCGGCCTTGACGAGTCGATTGCGCATGACGTTCCTCCTTGTTGTCGCTTGGTGATCGGACTTGCGCTGCCACGGTAGGGGGACCGGTGTGAAAGGGATGTGAATGCGAGGAACGTTTCCCTCTCACTCTTCTCTCACATCCGCTCGGCACACTGATCCGATGCGCGTTCTCCTCGTCGAGGACGACTCGAAGATGGCGTCGCTGGTTCGACGTGGACTGGCCGAGAGCGGCACTGCGATCGATATCACCGCACGGGGTGAGGACGCGGTCTGGATGACCCGCGCACACGATTACGACGTGATCATTCTCGACGTCATGCTGCGGGGGCTCAACGGATTCGAGACCTGCGCCGCGCTCCGCGAGGGAGGCGTATGGGCCCCGGTCTTGATGCTGACCGCGCGCGATGGCGTCGAGGATCGGGTCGCCGGGCTCGACGCCGGCGCGGACGACTACCTCACCAAGCCCTTTTCTCTCGCCGAGCTGCGCGCGCGGCTGCGGGCCCTCGTCCGTCGCGGTGCCGGCGAGCGCCCGACGGTTCTCGAGGTCGGCGATCTGAGGCTCGACCCGTCGACACAGAAGGTCCGGCGCGGGGAAACGGAGATAACGCTGACGGCGAAGGAGTACGCCCTGCTCGAGTTGTTCATGCGCAGGCCGGGCGAGGTGCTTTCCCGTTTCGACCTGCTCGAGCACGGCTGGGACATGAACTACGAAGACCGCTCCAACGTGATCACGGTCTACGTCCGCTACCTACGCGAGAAGATCGACCGCCCGTTCGGGCGACACTCGATCGAGACCGTCCACGGCGCCGGGTATCGACTCCGCGAGGACGGCGCATGAGCGGCGTGCCGGTGCGGCTCCGGCTCACCGCCGCGTTCGCGCTAACGATGGCGGTTTTGCTAGCAGCCGTCGGCTTCTTCCTCTACCAGCACCTGGCCTCGTCACTCGACCGCACGATCGCGCAAGGGTTACACGCGCGTGCAGCCGACGTCGGCGCGCTCGTGCGGCAAACCGACACGGGACTGAGTGAATCTCAGCTCCGAGCCGGTGCCCACAGCGGCTTTGCCCAGGTGCTCGACGGGCGCGGCCGCGTCTTCGACCAGACGCCCGGCCTACGCCACGTGTTGCTGACGCCGGATGAGTTCGCGCGGGCAAGCCGTGCTCCGCTGGCGATCGGCCGAACGCGCCTTCTGAGCGAGAACGTCCGGCTCCTGGCCGAGCCGGTGGCCGCACAGGATCGGCGACTCGTCGTCGTGGTCGGCGCACCGCTCGAGACGCGGGACAACGCGCTCGCGACCTTGCGGACGGAACTGATCGTCGGGGGGCCCGTGGCGCTGCTGCTCGCGTCCTTCATCGCGTACCTGCTCGCAGCAGCGGCCTTGCGGCCTGTCGAGCGCCTGCGCTCGGGCGCCGCGGCGATCTCCGCCAGCCGACTCTCCGAGCGGCTCTCCGTCGCGCCCGCGCACGACGAGGTCTCTCGCCTGGGAGAGACACTGAACGAGATGCTGGGGCGACTCGAGACGGCGCTCGAACGGGAACGACGATTCGTCGCCGATGCGAGCCACGAGCTGAGAACGCCCCTCGCTCATCTGCAGGCCGAGATCGATCTCGCCCTCGAGAGCCCGCGCGCGCGCGACGAGCTCGAAGCCGCCCTGCGCTCCGCAGGAACCGAAACAGACCGCCTGTGTCGGCTGGCCGCCGACCTGCTCTTGCTCGCACGGCTCGACGAAGGAACGCTCCCGATCCGGCGCGACCCCGTCGAGGTCGACGAACTGCTCGGCGGAGTCGCAGCCCGGTTCGAGCGGCGTGCCGGCGATGCCGCACGAACGATCGAGATCGACGCGCGCGGAGGCCGGGCCGACGTCGATCGGCTGCGAATCGAGCAGGCCCTGGGCAACCTCGTCGACAACGCCCTGCGCCACGGAGCGGGCACGATCCGGATCTCGGCCGCGCGGGAGAACGGCACCTTGGAGCTCGGCGTTACCGACGGTGGGCCCGGCTTTCCGCCCGAGTTCGCGCCCCACGCCTTCGAGCGCTTCAGCCGGGCAGATCAAAGCCGCAGCGAGGGCGGTACGGGCCTCGGCCTCGCAATCGTCGCAGCCGTCGCCTCGGCGCACGGCGGGACCGCGGAAGTTCGGCAAGGCGCAGATGGTGCCGGAGTCGCCATCCGCGTCCCGCGCCGGACGCAGGCAGATCTCGAGCGCGGGTCGACGAGAAGCCCGGCCTAGTCCCGCCGCAGCTCGACGGCGAGAAGCAAGACTACGACGGCATGGAGATTGGCGTCTACACGTTCGCGGAACTGCGAGCCGACCCGCAGACCAGGGAGGTGCCGACGGCAGGCCCGCGCATGCGTGACCTGATGGAGGAGATCCGGCTGGCCGACGAGGTCGGGCTCGAGGTCTACGGCGTCGGCGAGCATCACCGCCCCGACTTCGTCGTCTCCGCGCCGGCCGTCGTGCTGGGAGCTGCGGCGGTCGCCACGCGGAACATCCGGCTCACGAGCGCGGTGACCGTGCTCAGCTCCGACGATCCGTGCGTGTGTTCGAAGAGTTCGCGACGGTCGACCTCCTCTCGGGCGGCCGTGCCGAGATCATGGCGGGCCGGGGCTCGTTCATCGAGTCGTTCCCACTCTTCGGCTACGACCTGGCCGATTACGACGACCTCTTCGCCGAGAAGCTCGAGCTCCTGCTCGAGCTGCGCGACTCCGTCCGCGTCACCTGGTCGGGGGCCCACCGCGCTCCGCTGGCCGACGCAGGCATCTATCCCCGACCTCTCCAGGCGCCGTTGCCGGTCTGGGTGGCGGTCGGCGGGAACCCCGAGTCGGCGATCCGCGCCGGACGCCTCGGCTTGCCGATGGCGCTCGCGATCATCGGCGGCGAGCCCGAGCGATTCGCGCCCTTCGCCGAGCTGCACCGCGAGGCCGCGGCCCGAGCCGGACACGGACGCCTGCCGCTCAGCATCAACTCGCACACCTATGTCGCGGACACATCCCAGCAGGCCGCGAGGGAGTTCTTCCCGCCCTACGCGGCGATGATGAACGCGATCGGCCGCGAGCGCGGCTGGTCGGGCATCGGTGAGCGC
>DATDDZ010000185.1:0-2001 GCA_036523555.1 Gaiellaceae bacterium | reverse complement strand
GATGTTGCTGATGTGGTTCTTGACCGTCTTCGGGCTGATGTGGAGCTCCGCGGCGATTCTCGCGTTGTCCTTGCCGTTCGCGATCAGCTTCAGGACCTCGATCTCCCGGTCGGACAGCTCCGCGCGGATCGTGCTCTCGATCTGCGGCTGCGTGCTCGCCGCACGGAGGCGCTGAAGGACCTTGGCCGCGATCGTCGGCGAGATCAGCGACTCGCCGAGCGAGGCCGCGCGTATCCCTGCGATCAGGTCGTGGATCGACGAGTCCTTGAGCAGGTAGCCGCACGCTCCGGCCAGGATCGCGTCGATGACGTCGTTGTCCTGATCCGAGATGGTCAGCATCAGCACCCTTGTCAGCGGAGCGATCGTCGAGATGTGCCGAGTGGCCTCGACGCCTCCCATGCCGGGCATGTTCAGGTCCATCACCACGACGTCGGGTGGGTTCTGCCTGACGATGTCGAGCGCCTCCTGGCCGGCCGCGGCCTCGCCGACGACCTGCACGCCCTCGTCCTCGAGCAGGTTCCGGAGCCCGGTCCGGAAGAGGTCGTGGTCGTCGACGATCAGCACGCGGACGTCGGTCAGCGTCTGCTCGTCCGCTCTGACGGGTTCGCTCATGCTGGGCGTTCTCTTCCTCCCGACCCCGGGGCCGTGAAAGCCTAGTGGAGGGTGATCGTAACCGTGCGCCGGCCCCACGCGAGCGCGTCGGCGAGCGTCGGGAACCAGAGGTCGATCACGTTGCCCCTGACCGCGCGGCCGGTGTCGGCGGCGACCCCTTCGCCGTAGCCCGGAATCGTGAGCTGGGTGCCGAGCGCGATGACCGACGGGTCGACGGCGACGACACCGGTTCCGACTGGTAGGCCCGTGGACGTTCGCCCCGGCAGCGAGTAGCCCGAGGCCGTGACGGTGATGGTGCGAGGGCCTGAAGCGGTGGCGCTCGGCGCGACCTTCGGACTGTCCGGGGTTCCCTGGGCCTGCACGGCCTGTGCCCGTTCGACGACGCGTCGAGCGCGGGCGTCGAGCGCGCGGATCTCGCGGGTGGTCAGGCGCCTCTGGCTGGCCAGCGACGCGAGGTAGGCGACGCGAGCGGCACGAGCGCCGGCGAGCGACGCGGCTGTTCGTTCCGCCCGTGCTTCCAGCGTCTGCGCCTCCTGCACCTGTGCGGCCAGTGCTGCGGCGAGGCGATGCAGCTGGTCGCGACCGTTCCGGGCATCTGCCGCGGCGCGCGCGCCCTGGTGGGCGCTCCGGTCGAGCTCGTCCAGGCGCGTGACCGCGTCGTCGAGCGACGTGGAGCCGAGCAGGAGGGCGATCGCGTTCGGCTCGCCCTCCTCGTAGAGCAGCCTCAGGCGGTCGCCGAGGAGGCGCTGCGAGGCCGCGAGATTGTCCTTGACGACAGCGGCCTCTTTCCGGACGAGCTCCTGCTCGTGCCGCAGCACATCGACCTTCCCACGGAGGTGCTCCAACTGCCCTCGGGCGGCGGCGAGGCGCGAGTCGAGGGCGAAGAGGCCGAGCAGAGCCTGATGGGAGCGGGCCTCGATACGGGCCTGCCTCTGGCGGAGGTCAGAGGCCCGCTTTTCAGGCCCTGCGCCCTGGGCTCCAGACAGTGCGACACCGAGGACGAGACCGGCTGCAACCGCCAACCCGAGCGCGAGGCGGCTCTCCCGGCGCCAACGCACAGCCGGGGACCCTAACAGCGCCGGACTTTGTGCGGTCCGTTGCCACAGCACCTTTTGACACTTTTAGGCTCGTAAAGCGGTTGCAGACATCCGGAGTCGCTGCTAGGGTGCCCCACTTGTGACGTACCGGCCCCCTCCGGTGCGCTCGTCGTTCTCGTTCGTCCGGCTCTCGCCCAGAAGCCGGAGGCGACAGGCGCAGGCGTTCGTTTTCTCCGTTGCCGTGTTCTTCCTGGCAGCTGCGGCGGCATCCGCCGACCCCGGCGGGATAGCGGCCAAGCAGGCTCAGGCCCAGCAGGTCCTCTCCCAGATCCAGCAGATCGACCAGAGCATG
>DATDDZ010000184.1:0-2135 GCA_036523555.1 Gaiellaceae bacterium | reverse complement strand
GGGTCTTTCGCATGGCGCTCGGCCGGTACAGCGTGCTCACGCTGATCGGCTCGGCCGTCTGGTGCTTCGCGCTCGCCGGCATCGGGCTCGGGCTCGGCAAGAGCTACGAGAGCTTCCACCACGGCTTCCGCTTCGTCGACTACGCGATCGTGGCCGCCGTCATCGGCCTCGTCCTGTATCTCGCAGTCCGGATCAGACGGTCTTCTAGACTTTCAGGCCGTGCGCCGGATTCCACTGGTTGACGTAAAGGCGCAGTACGCGCCACTCCTCCCGCGGATGCGGGAGGCGATCGACGCCGTGCTCGAGAGCGGGGAGTTCGTCCTGGGGCCGAATGTGGCGGCGTTCGAGGCCGAGGCCGCGTCCTACCTGGGAGCCCGGCAGTCGATCGGCGTCGCCAACGGCACCGACGCCCTCGTGCTCGTCCTCGACGCACTCGGCATCGGGCCCGGCGACGAGGTTGTCTGCCCGGCGTTCACCTTCTACGCCACCGCCGAGGCGGTCGCCAGGCGCGGCGCGACCCCGGTCTTCGCCGACGTCGACCCGGGCACGATGAACCTCTCGACGGAGGACGTCGCCGCCCGCATCAACCCGAAGACGAAGGCCGTCCTGGCGGTGCATCTCTTCGGGCGGCCGGCCCCGGTGGGCGAGCTCGCCGAGCTCGGCGTGCCCGTGATCGAGGACTCCGCCCAGGCGTTCGGCTCGCCGGAGGTGGCGCGAACCGGGATCGCCTCGACCTTCAGCTTCTATCCGACCAAGAACCTCTTCTGTCTCGGCGACGGCGGCCTGATCTCGACCGACGACACCGAGCTGGCCGAGAGGATCCGCATGCTGCGCTTCCACGGCTCGCGTGACAAGGTCGACTTCGACCTCGTCGGGTACAACTCGCGCCTCGACGAGATCCAGGCGGCGGTGCTCCGGTTGTTCCTTGCCGAGCTCGACGGCTGGGTCGCCCTCAGGCGCGATGCGGCGGCGAGGTACGCCGACCTCGGCCTCGGCGGCGCGTGCGAGCTCCCCGAGGACGAGCCCGGGCATGTCTACCACCTGTACGTCTGCCGGTCTCCGGAGCGAGACAGGATCCGCGGGGCCCTGAAGGAGGCCGGCATCGGCAGCGCCGTCTACTACGCGACGCCCTTGCACCTCCAGCCCGCGCTCGCGGACCTCGGCTACCGACCCGGGTCACTCCCTGTGACCGAGCAGCTCGCGGCCGAGAACTTCTCCGTGCCGCTCTGGGCCGGAATCGACGCCGAGGCGCAGGCGCAGGTCGTGTCGGTCGTCCGGGCGGCCGCGCCGGTGGCCACATGAGATTTCCCGTCAACCGCCACCGTGTCTGGCAGCTCCTCGCCGACGCCGCTCTGATCGCGCTCGCGTGGTGGCTCGCGTTCTGGCTCCGGTTCGACAAGGGCGTCCCCGCCCCATACGACCGGCTGATGTTGGACACCTTCCTCGTCGTGATCGCGATCAAGCTCGCGATCTTCGTCGCGTTCGGCTTCTACAACCGCTGGTGGCGCTACGTCTCGACGCGGGACATGTGGGGCGCCGCGCGAGGCGTGACCGTCGCGTGCGTCGTCTCGGACCTCGTCGTCTACTTCGCCCACCCGGTCAAGGGCTTCCCGCTGCCGCGCTCCGTGGCGGTGGTCGACTGGCTGCTGCTCCTCGCGTTCGTCGCCGGCAGCCGCCTGATCGCGCGCAGCATGATGGAGCGGCCGGGGGCCGCTTCCCTGATCGCCCGCGGGAGGGAAGTGATCGTCGTCGGCGCCGGCGACGCCGCGCAGCTGGTGATCCGCGAGATGCTGAAGGCGCCCGGGCTCGGGTACACGCCGATCGGTCTCATCGACGACGACCCGCGGAAGAAGAACATCCGTCTGCACGGCATCCGTGTCATGGGGACGACGGACGATCTGCCGCACATCCTGAGGGACAACTCTCCCGACGAGGTCCTGATCGCGATCCCGTCGGCTGCCGGCGGGACGCGCCAGCGCGTCGTCGAGATCGCCCAGGCGGCGGGCGTCCCCGTCAAGACGCTGCCGGGCATCTACGAGCTCATCTCCGGGGACGTGAACCTCGCCGGCCAGATCCGTCCGGTGCAGGTCGAGGACGTGCTCGGTCGCGAGCCGGTCGAGGTCGACCTGCGCGCG
>DATDDZ010000183.1:0-3343 GCA_036523555.1 Gaiellaceae bacterium | reverse complement strand
TCTTCGGGAACCTCTTTCGCCGGGACGTTCAGGCGAAGTACCGGGGGTCCCTGCTCGGCCTTGCCTGGACGCTCGCGAACCCCGTCCTGCTCATGGCCGTCTACCTGCTCGTCTTCTCCATTCTCTGGAAGACGCCGTTCGGATCCGAAGGACACTACGCCCTCTTCTTGCTGGTCGGGCTCTCCGCCTGGATCTTCTTCGCGCAGTCGGTGCAGTCGGCGTCGCGGTCGATGCTCGACAACGCGAATCTCATTCGCAAGACCCGGTTCCCGCGCCAGCTCGTCCCGCTCTCGGTCGTCGCAACGCACCTGATCAGCTTCGCCGTGATGCTCGTCGCGCTGCTGGCGCTGAACTTCGCTCTGCTGCCGCGCGTGCGGGGGACGGAGTGGCTCGCGCTCCCCATCGCGGTGGCGATCGTCGCGTTCGCGGGCGGCCTCGCGCTGGCGATCGCCTCCCTCAACGTGCTCTTTCGCGACATCGAGTTCCTCGTTGCCGCGCTGCTCCTGCCGCTGTTCTTCCTGACGCCCGTGCTCTACCCGCTCAGCGATCAGAAGATCGCGAGCCGCCCGTGGGTGGTCGACGTCATCCACTGGGGGAACCCGTTGTCGCCGATGATCGAGGCGCTGCGGGATCCCCTCTTCTACGGCCGGCTGCCCAGTGCGGGCGACACTGTCTACACAGTGATCGCCGCCGTCCTCGCGCTTGCGCTCGGAGCGTTCGTCTTCAGCCGCGTCGACGACCAGATTGCAGTCGAGGTGTGAGTTGAGAGCCCGACTCGTTGCTGACTCAGAGCGGGCGTTGGACGGTCGTGCGGGCCTAGCCCGCCCGACCTCTTAGGGCGGCGTGCGCGAGCGACGCCGCAGTCGAAGTGTGATGCGGCCGTCGTAGACCCACGGCTCGTCGCCTTCCGGCCGCCAGGCGGGTAGGCCCGCCAACTCCGTGTTCGGCTCGAGCGGGGGCAACAGCGAGGGACAGACGAGGGGATGCGCGAACGCCGGGTTCCGGCCGCCGCCCGGGGCATACGGCTCCAGCTCCGCCGGCCGGCGCCGCAACCGGCCGCCGAGCCAGTCGATCGAGCCGCCCACGGCCGCGTATCCCTCGGCGTGCGCAGCGTGCACCTGCCGCTCCCACTCCGGCCCTGCTTGAACGCCCGCGGGGAGAAACGATCGTGCCCCACTCGCATCGCGCGGCACGACGTCGACGTCGAGCCCGAGCGGGACGTTCCCGAGCTCCTCGAGCCAGAAGCGATGCTCGTCCACGAGATCGAAGGCGAGCCGGTAGCGGCCCGGCGGGATCGGCCCGCGTAGCTCGAGCTCGCGCTCGACCAGCTCCGAGGGCGCCGCCGTGACCTCGTAGCGCAGCCCGTCCCACACGATCGGGTTGCCGCGGTCGTCGAGCCAGTGGTAGGAAAGGTTCAGCCCGCGCCACGCCGAGCTGCCGGCGTTTTCCATCGCCACGCGTGCGCGAACGAGCGCGCCTGCCTGTGGAGGATCGAGCTCGTAGCCGAGCCAGCGCACCGCGAGCGGCCCGGCCGGAACTGGGTGGTCGCCGACCGGCTCCATCGCCGGACTAGCCTACGCCCTGATGGAACCGCTTCTCGTCAGGGCCTGCCGCCGCGAGCCGGTCGAGCGAACCCCGGTCTGGTTCATGCGCCAGGCGGGACGCTCCCTGCCCGAGTACCGCGAGCTGCGGAAGCGTTACGGCCTCTTCGACATCGTCGCGGAGCCGGATCTCTGTGCGGAGGTGACGCTGCAGCCGGTGCGGCGACACGACGTCGACGCTGCGGTGATGTTCACGGACATCATGTTCCCGGTGCTCGCGATGGGCGTCGCGGTCGAGCTCGTCGAGAGCGTCGGCCCCGTCGTGGCGGCGCCGATCCGGACCGCGGCCGACGTCGAGCGCCTCGTTGTCCCCGAGCCCGAGCAATCCGTGCCGACGATCCTGGAGGCCGTGCGCCTGGTGCGGGCGGCGCTGCGGGACGACCAGGCCGTGGTCGGCTTCTGCGGTGGGCCGTTCACCGTCGCCGGCTATCTGGTGGAAGGGAAGCCGAGTCGCGAGTTCGCGACGGTGAAGGCGATGATGTACCGCGAGCCCGTCGTCTGGCATGCGCTGATGGACAAGCTCGCCGACACCTTCGCTCTCTACGTCGCCGCGAAGGCTCGTGCCGGCGCGGACGTCATCCAGGTGTTCGATTCCTGGGTCGGCGCGCTCTCGCCGTCCGACTACGAGGAGTTCGTGGCGCCCTACTCGGCGCGGATCCTTTCGGCCATGGACGTGCCCACGATCCACTTCGGCACCGGGACGTCGACGCTCCTGGCGGAGATGGCACGCGCCGGCGGGGACGTGATCGGCCTCGACTGGCGGATCCCCCTCGATCGCGGCTGGGCGAAGGTCGGAAACGACCGAGGCGTGCAGGGGAACCTGGACCCCGCTGTCCTGCTCGGCCCGTGGGAGCGGATCGAGGCCGAGACTCGCGCTATCCTCGCGCGTGCCGGGGGGCGGCCGGGTCATGTATTCAACCTTGGGCACGGAGTGCCACCCGAAACAGACCCGGCCGTTCTCCGGCGCCTGACCGAGCTCGTGCACGACGCCACGGTCGCGGCGCAGGCCTGATTTCCGTGGAGGCAGCGGTGGTGTTGATGGCGTACGGCTCACCCGAGCGGCTCGCCGACGTCCCCGCCTACTACGCCGACATCCGCGGCGGTCGCCCGATCCGGCCCGAGCTGCTCGACGACCTCGTCGAGCGCTATCGGCGGCTCGGGATCGAGGACGGCTCGCCGCTCAATGCCGTCACCGAGGCGACGCGTGCAGCTCTCGAGCGCGAGCTCGGGGACATCCCGGTGTTCACCGGCATGAAGCACTGGGATCCGCGAATTGCCGAGGCGGCCGAGCGCGCGCTTGAGACCGGGGCGGACGCCGTGGTCGGCCTCGTCCTCGCTCCCCACTACTCGTCCCTCTCGATCGCCGGCTACCGGCAGCAGCTGGACGAGGCAATGGCCGGGCGGGCCGAGCTCCTGTTCATCGACAGCTGGCACGACGAGCCCGGGCTCATCGAGGTCCTCGCTGACCGCGTCCGGGGAACCGACGCACACGTCGTCTTCACCGCCCATTCGCTGCCGGCCCGCATCCTCGAGTCGGGCGACCCTTACCGGGACCAGCTCCTCGAGACGGCCGCCCTCGTCGCCGAGCGGGCGGGCATCTCGGACTGGACGTTCTCCTTCCAGAGCGAGTCGCAGACCGGTGAGCCGTGGCTCGGTCCCGACATCCTCGATCATCTGGACGACCTCGCCGGCCGTGGGGTGACCAACGTGCTGGTCTGCCCGGTCGGCTTCGTCGCGGACCA
>DATDDZ010000182.1:0-2673 GCA_036523555.1 Gaiellaceae bacterium | reverse complement strand
GGGCGCATCGTCCGGGCTTCGGAGGAGGAGAACGGCGATCTCTTCTGGGCTCTGCGCGGCGGAGGCGGCAACTTCGGCGTCGTCGTCGACTTCACGTTCTGCATCCACCCCGTCGGCCGGCTCCTCGGCGGGCTCCTCGCCTATCCGGCCGACAATGCACACACCGTGATCACGACGTGGCGCGACCTGATGGCGGATGCTCCCGACCAGCTCTCGTGTTTCGTCCTGATCGGACGCGAAGCCTCAGGCGGAGACGCAGGTCTCGTCGTCTCCGTTGCCTACTTCGGGGAGAACGAGGAGGGACGCAAGGCGATCGGCGCGCTCCTCGACCTCACGCCGGTTCGAGACGGAGCCCGGCCGATGTACTACCCCGAGCTCCAGGAGGTTTTCGGGCGTGCGCCGTTCGGGCTGCGGAACTACTGGTCGGGCCGCTTCCTCAGTGCGCTTCCCGACGAGCTGATCGAGCAGGCGGTCGACCCCTTCCTCCGGTCCGACCTGGCCGGTGGCATCCTCTTCGAGCCCATTCACGGAGCGGCGTCACGCGTTCCCGCCGACGCGACCGCGTTTGCCGGCCGTGAGGCGCGGTACAACGCGACGTTCGTCAGCAGCTGGCTGGACGAAGCCGAGGACGAGCAGCAGATCGAGCAGGCGCGCAGGTTCTCGGCCGCTCTCGCTCCGTGGACGATCGGAGGCGGCTACCTCAACTACGCAAGCGAGGTGACCGGCGACGGGCTCGAGACCGAGTACGGCGCCGAGCGGCTTGCGCGTCTTCGCGCGGTCAAGGCGCGATACGACCCCGCGAACGTCTTCCGCTTCAACCACAACATCACTCCGGCGACCTGAGAACGGTCGAGGCCCGGTCCCGCGCCGGGCCTCGACCGTCTTCCGCGGCGCTACGAGATCGTGAGCGGAACAGGGGCGATCTGCCCGCGAATCTCGCCCGCCGGGTTCTTCTTCGTGTGCACGTTCACGTACGTACGACCCGACTCGAGCGCACTGACGACCGACGCGTCCACCGTTGCCGTCCCCCGCATCCCGCTCCTGCACGGAGCGCAGAGAGGGACGATCACCGCGCTCGGTTTCCCGCGGGCGCCGCTGTGGATGTGGGCCGCGACCGCGCGCCCCGTGAGCCGGCTGAACGTGAGCCGCCAGGCGATGACCGCCGAGGAGCCGCTCTTCGTCACCGTTGCGGTGAACGTGCCGGTTGCGCGCTTCACCTTCCCCTTGGGCTTCGGCACCTCCTGGCCCGCGCGCATCGTGGTCTTCACCGACGCGACGATTGAGACCTGGTCCCTGATCTCGCCGGCCGGATTGGTCGGCGTGTGGACGTTGACGTAGGCGCGATCGTTCTGAATCGCATCGAGGACGGTCGCGTCGATGTTCGCCGTGCCCGTCACGCCGCTCGTGCACGGAGCACAGAGGGGAACCCGGACCGGGCCCGGCTTGCCGCGGTCGGCCACGTGGATGTGAGCGGCGACGGCCTGGCCGCTCAGGTTGCTGAAGTCGAGACGCCAGCTCATCGAGGCGCCCGTGTCCGTCTTCGTCAGGGTGGCCATAAACGTTCCTCGTGCCGCGCTCACGTCCCCCTTTGGCGTCGGCGTCTCGTTCGCCGCGGTCATGGCCGCGTCGATCGCGATGCCCGTTGACTGGCTCCGTGCCCCTGCCCCGCCGGCGATGACCAGCGCCAGTGCCGCCGAGACGGCCCCGGCAAATACGACCTGCCTCTGCACGAAATCCTCCTTCTCTCGCTGAACGGTCGATGGCTCTCGAGCCTGCCTCGACGTACGAGAGAGACGCTGGGGCGGTTTTCCATGCCGCACAGGCCGCGCTACCCTCTGCCGGTGAGCGACAGAGAGCCATGGGAGTCGAGCGACTGGGATGCCGGTGGACCGCGTTCCGACGGCGGCCCCGACCGGGACGAGCTCCTGAGCCTCGCGCGGCACCTCGCCGAACAGCGTGAGCGCCAGCGACACGAGGACCTCGTCGAGATCGAGGAGCTGAAGCGGTCGCTCCGGGAGCGCGCCGCCGAGGTCGGCCGACGTGAGCTCGAGATCGAGCGCCGACGCCG
Source organism: Gaiellaceae bacterium (assembly GCA_036523555.1). GTDB lineage: Bacteria > Actinomycetota > Thermoleophilia > Gaiellales > Gaiellaceae > 3-1-20CM-4-69-9. The sequence goes on along the minus strand of DATDDZ010000182.1, from coordinate 605 downwards.
TGAGCTCGACGAGCTCGCCGCGAAGGGACGCAACGGCCGCCGCTCGCTTCGGTCGCGTCGGCCGGCACCTTCGGCCGACGATGACGAGCTGCACCGCGCGCGGGAGCAGGCCGCGGCCGAGCGCGAAACGGCGATCCGCGCACGTGAGCTCCGGATCGAGGAGGATGCGGCGAGACTCGCCGATCGCGAGCGGGAACTCGCCGACGCGGCAGCTGCGGCCGCGAAGCGGGAGCATGAGCTTGCGACAGCAGACTCACGCCGGCAAGAGCACGAGGCGTCCCTCGCGCGCGCGACCGACGAGCTGGTCCGGCGGACGGCCTCGGTCGAAGCGTCCGAGCAGGAAGCGGCGGCGGAGCGGGCTCGACTCGAGGCGCGAATGGTAGATCTCGAGGAGCGCGCACGCGCGATCCATTCCGAAGAGCGGCAGACGACGGACCTGCGCGAGCTCCAGCTCGCGGCACGGCTCCGAGCGCTCGACGAGCGCACGCAGGCACTCGAGCGAAGAGAGCGTGAGCTGGGCGAGCGGGAGAAGGTCGGCCGCGAGAGAGACCAGCGGTGGGACGAGGAGAGCAGTCGGAGGGCTGACGAGCTGGAGACGAGAATCG
>DATDDZ010000181.1:0-1702 GCA_036523555.1 Gaiellaceae bacterium | reverse complement strand
AGTCCGGATGTCCTTCCGATCGAGGTCCTGCCCGATCAGGTACCAGCTTCCATTGTCGGAGAGGAGGCCGTACGGATTGACCGTGCGCTCGGTCTGCCGGTTCCGGGAGATCGAGTAGTAGGGGAACTTGATCGTTCGCTGCTTGGAGATCGCGCCCTCGAGCTTGCCGAGTCGGCCCGGCATCTCGGGCGAGTAGTCGGGATCGAGCACCTCGACTCGCACCGCAGTGTCCGTCGCCGGCTCGTCGAATCCGGGGCGGCCGAGCGCGAGGTTCTGAAGCGCGAGGCGAAGAGGCTCGGCGTAGGCGAACTTCCCCTCGAGCAGGTACAGGGCCGTCTGAAGCGCCGCGAGCTCGTCGTCGTCCAGCTCGAGCTGGTCGAGGAAGTAGTTCTCCGACCGGAGTGTGTAGAGCTCCTCTCCCGTGAACTCGTCCCGCTGCGACTGGAGCGGGACACCGAGTGCGATCAGTTCCGCGCGATCGGAGTAGAAACGCCGGGCGAAGGCCTCGTCGGACATCTCGGAGTAGCCCTCCACGTTCGACTTGACGTCGCGGGCAGTGAGCGCGCGCCTCTCCGCCATCAGGTAGGCGACGAGGGACAGCTGACGGATCAGCTTGTCGGTGTCGTGCGACACGGGTCGAATCTATCGGACTGGCCGCAAGGGCCGACGTCCAGCGCCAGTCCCCCGACCGAGCGGAGAATCCGTGGTGCTCCGGGTTGTGGAGCACGTACTCGACCGTGTTGAGGTACTGCTCGTCGGACTCGATCAGCACCGAGTGGAACCGGCGCCCGAAGACATGGTCTCGGCGGGCGTGGCGCTCGTTGAAGGCGCGCGCGTAGCCTCCGTTCAGGTCGCGCATGCCGCTCGACAGGTTCGGTTCGGGGGTCTCGACGACCAGGTGATAGTGGTTCCCCATCAGGCACCTCGCGTGGATACGCCAGCCGTAGCGGCGCTCAACCCGGCTCAGGAGTTGGAGGAACACGACGCGATCGGCGTTGTCGCGGACGACCGGGGCCCCGTTGTTTCCCCGGGTGGTGACGTGGTAGAAGGCGCCGGCTTCGAGAATTCGGCGAGGGCGGGGCACGAGGCGACGGTAGCGGGACGCTCCCTCCCGGCCACCGGCCGTCTCGAGGTCGGCGTGAATTCGTTACAGACGCGTCACGTGCCAGGCACGGGACGCGTCCCGACCCGACCAGAAGGAAGCCGACGCGGGAGTGCGAAGCGGGAGGCTAGGCCGCGACCTTGGAACGTGCGAGATGCTGGTGCGACGGGCAATAGTCCCGCTCCGGCAGCGGAGTCCGCTGGCACGGCTTGCCCTTGCGCGTCGTGGCCCGGCAGCGCGCCACGCCTCCGTCGAGAGCGCCCGCCTCGATCTGCTCCTCGATGAACGCGCTCGCCGCCGCGACGCCCTCCTGCACGGCCCAGGCCACCTCCGCCTGCGCCGTGATCGGGAAATACCGCCGAATGTCCTGGAACAGGGCCCGGTCCGGCTTCGCGAAATAGAGCGGGTCGCGGGCGAGCCGCTCCATGGTCTGCTCGCACTGCTCGAGGACGGCCCGGCGATACTCGAGTTGCAGCTCCGGAGCCACGTATGGGTCGATCAAGTCCTTAATCGACCTGTAGATGGCTCTTGAGTATTGATACATGCAGGCCTGAAGCTGGGCGGCGTGCTCCTCTATCACAGTATCTCTCGCTCCCATTA
>DATDDZ010000180.1:0-3517 GCA_036523555.1 Gaiellaceae bacterium | reverse complement strand
TGGAGGCCCTGCGCCTCTGGCAGAGACTCGAGCTTCTTGAGCGTGTTGTTCTCGATCTGGCGGATCCGCTCGCGCGTGACGCCGAAGGCGCGGCCGACCTCCTCCAGCGTGCACGGCTGCGCTCCCGAGAGCCCGAATCGGAGCTCGATCACCTGGCGCTCGCGCTCGGGCAGCGCCGACAACGCATGCTCGACGTCCTCCCTCCGCAGCGAGAGCGTGGCCGTGTCGAACGGCGATTCTGCCGACTCGTCCTCGACGAAGTCGCCGAGCTCGGACTCTTCCTCCTCGCCGATCGGCTTCTCGAGTGACACGGGAAGCTGCGACATCCGCAGGATCTCCCGCACCTCTTCGGTCGTGATCTCGAGCTCCTCGGCAATCTCGTCGGGACGCGGCTCACGGCCGAGCCTCTGCACGAGCTGGCGCTCGATGTGGACGACCTTGTTCAGCTTCTCGACCATGTGCACGGGGATGCGGATGGTCCGCGCCTTGTCCGCGATCGCGCGGGTAACAGCCTGCCGGATCCACCAGGTCGCATAGGTCGAGAACTTGTACCCCTTGCGGTAGTCGAACTTCTCGACGGCCCGGATCAGCCCGAGCGAGCCCTCCTGGATCAGGTCGAGGAAGCTCAGCCCGCGGCCGAGATAGGACTTGGCGATCGAAACGACCAGCCGGAGGTTCGCCTCGATCATCTGCCGCTTCGCCGACATGTCGCCGCGCTCGATGCGCTTGGCGAGGTAGACCTCCTGATCGGCGGTGAGGAGCGGCACCTTCCCGATTTCGCGGAGATAGAGCCTGAGCGAGTCGAGCGAGGGCTCAACGCTCAAGTCGAGCTTCGGGCCCTTCTCCTCCTCGGGCGTGGGGAGCTGCTCGTGCGGCGGATGCTTGTGCGTCTCGCCTTCCATCAGCTCGACCCCGTGGTCGATCAGGTAGGTGTAGAAGTCTTCGACCTGCTCCTTCGTGAGCTCGACGTCGTCGAGCCCGGCTGCGATCTCGTCGTAGTTGAGAACGCCCTTCTCGAGACCTTCCTGGACGAGCTTCTGGAGCTCCTCGACCTCAGGAAGGGAGATTTCGACGGTGAGCAACGGCGGCCTACCTCCCGGCTGTTCGCGTAGGTGGACGGGGACTCGATCTACCTCTTGAACACGAAGAGCCGGTGCCTCCCTCGCCCGGCTCACCCTCTCGCCGTCGGGATATTACAGAGGTCCGGGAGAAAGCAAAGAGCGGATTTTTGATCCTCGTTTCAGTGGTTACGAGATCTCGCCGACACGCTCGCCGAGACTGTTCACGAGCGGAGTGACTGCGAGGTCCGAAAGGTCGAATCCGAGGGGCGCGAGGAACGCGGCGGCGGCCGGCCCGAGCGCGCGGCTGTTCCCGTCTTCCGCCTTCAGCGCGACCCCGATCCCGTCGCCGGCCGCACAGAGCAGCCCTTCTGCACCGCCCTTCGCGATCCAGCCCGGCAGCGCCTTCATCAACCGCGTGTCGCTTGCGAGTGCGCCGCGGATCAGATCGGGGTACGCCCTCATCCCGGACGCAACACGCGCTCCTCCGGGAAGCTGCTCGAGCCGCGCGAACGCATGCGCCATCCGCTCGAGCGGAAGGGCGAACGTCGGGACCCCGCAGCCGTCGACCGCGATCCCGATCTCGTCCTGCTCGACCTCGGCGGCCTCCGCGTGGACGGAAAGCATCTCGGCCTGCACCGGATGTGCGGCGAACCGGTAGCCCTCGCTCGGCCAGCCCCGAGCCCGGCAGAACGCGAGCATCCCCGCATGCTTCCCCGAGCAGTTGTGCTTCAGCCGCGAAGGCGGGTCCCCTTCGGGCCCGCACTCGAGCTCGTTCTCGGTCGCGGGAACCTTCTCCAAGAGAGCGCGCACCGCCGCGAGCTGCGCCTCGTCGGCGAGATGCGACGCGGACGCGATCGCCAGATCCCGGTCGTCGAGATCGTCTCTCGCGTGCGCGGCCGGCACCGCCTGCAGCGGTTTCGACGAGGAGCGCATGAAGGCGATCAGGTGTGCGTTGCCGGCCTCTGCGATGACGGTGCCGTCCTGCACGGCGACGGCGTGGACGCGGTGTATCGCCTCGACCGTCCCGCCGCGCCTCACGGATACATTGAGTGGCTCGATGTGGCGGAGACTAAAGGCGAGTCAGTCCGCAGTTCGGAGAGGTGAGCGTCCTAGTGCGTGCATTTAGACGGTCGCGCGGGCAAAGCCCGCACGACCTCTCTGTGGCGCCGCCGAGTCGGCGCCTTAGGCGGCCACACGGTGGGTTGTGGGAGCACGCGGACTTCCTGAGGCTCTGGGCGGCCCAGTCGATCAGCGAGTTCGGCTCGCAGGTGTCCCAGCTGGCGATCCCATGGCTCGCCGCCGTCGGTCTGCACGCCAGCCCGCTCGCGTTCTCGCTGCTCGGGGTGCTCGGGTTCATGCCCTTCATCCTCTTCGCGCTCCCCGCGGGCGTCTGGGTCGATCGCCTCCGTCGCCGGCCGATCCTCATCGTCGGCGACGCCGCGCGCGCCGTCCTGCTTGCGGCGATCCCCGTCCTGTGGGCCGTGGGCGAGCTACGGATGTGGCACCTGCTCGTGCTCCAGTTCGTGATCGGGGTCTTCACCGTCTTCTTCGACGTCGCCTACCAGTCCTACCTCCCCGCTCTCGTCGACCGCGATCAGCTCGTCGACGGGAACGCGAAGCTGCAGGTCACGGTCTCGACCGCACAGGTGACGGGCCCTGGGCTCTCGGGAGCGTTGATCGCCGCCGTCACGGCGCCGTACGCGATCGCGCTCGACGTCACGAGCTTCGTCGTCTCGACGTTCCTCATGCTCAGAATCGGGAAGCCCGAGGCTCTCCCGGAACTTGAGGCCGGGGCGCCGAAGGCGAGGATGCTGCCCGAGCTGAAAGAAGGGCTCGCGTACGTCGTGCGCCATCCGTACCTGCGTCCGATCGCCGCGTGCACGGGCAGCTCGAACTTCTTCGGGTCGATCGCCTTCACGATCCTCCTTCTCTATGCGGTCCGTGTCCTGCACATGTCGTCGTCCCTCGTGGGCTTCGTGTTCGCCCTGTTCGGCGTCGGTGCGATCGTCGGCTCACTCACGGCCAACCGGGTTCAGCGCAAGATCGGCGTGGGCCCCGCCATCGTTGGGACCGCCATCCTCTTCTCGGCCGCGACGCTCGCGTATCCGCTCGCGCCGCAGAGCTTTCCGGTACCGGTGCTCGCCGTCGGCGCGCTGATCCTCGGCTACAGCGGCGTCGCCTACAACATCACGCAGGTGAGCCTGCGACAGGCGATCACACCAGAGAGGCTCCAGGGACGGATGAATGCCTCGATGCGCTGGATCGTCTGGGGCACCCTGCCGCTCGGACAGCTCGCGGGCGGGGCGATCGCGTCCGCCTACAGCCTCAAGGCCGCGTTGTGGGTCGGGGCGATCGGATCGCTGTTCACCTTCCTGCCGGTTCTTCTTTCGCCGGTGCGCAGGATCCGCGACATGCCGGAGCCGGTGAGCGGGATCACGGCCGGACAGGCCGCGCTC
>DATDDZ010000179.1:0-6108 GCA_036523555.1 Gaiellaceae bacterium | reverse complement strand
AGCGCCGCGGGCGACCTCGGCCGGGGAGATCGAGCCGAAGTGGAGGTGGGGGGAGAGGGGGATCGCGTCGGGGCCGCGGATCGCCGGCCCCGAGTCGACCGGCGCAGGCAGCGGCCGCTCGCGCCACGCTCGCCAGTACGGACTGAAGACACGGTAATGATCGCGCCCGGCGGGCGCGAGCTCGCCGGGCGGCACGATCGTGATGCCGGGGAAGAGGCGGACCTCGAAGCGCTCGGACAGCCGGGCTGCACGCCGGCGCGCGTAGGCACTCACGTCCTCGCTCAGATAGACCGCGTCTGGGCTGAAGCGCAGCGCTTCCTCCACCGGGTCGCCGTGCGCGACGACGAGCCCGAGCGTCTCGCGCAGCTCGTCGAGCCGCTCTTCTAGCAAGGCTGATCGCCTCGGGCTCGCGGCGAGCAGCCGGCCGTCGTAAACGAACAGCGGCACGACTCGGTCGCAGTCGTGCCTGGCCGCCGCCAGTGCCGGGTGATCGTGGACTCGCAGGTCGCGCGTGAAGAGGACGACCGCCGTGTGCGTCATCTGCACGTCAGCTCATCGTGCGAATGGGCTGGAACCGTCGATCCGAGACGCCAAAGGATGGTCGCGCACCCTGAAGCTCATCCAGCGGCGCGTGGCTCGAAGACGACAACAGCGGTTTCGTGCGGGCGTCGTGCTGCGTAGTTGTCGAGGTTCTTGTCCAGTTCACGCCAGCGTTGCCACAGCCGCTCACGCTCCGCACCGGCTGCGGACCTGCCGACAACCTCGCGGCGGATCCCGCCCGCTAGTTCGATGACCGCCTGCGGATCGGCCTGCAGGTTCAGCCACCAGGCTGGTTCGGCCGCGCCCCAGCCGTTCATGGCCATCGAGACCAGGTTCGGCCCGTCCTCGTAGTAGCCAAGGATCACGCTGCGTTGCTCACCGCTGCGTCGGCCTGTCGTTGTGAGTCTCAGGGCGCCCCACTTATCGGGGCGAGCAGGCCACAGCCCTTTCCGGGCCCCGCTCGCTCGCACGATCCGTCGGTGCACGCGCCAGAAGGTCTTGATGAACCATCGTGGTGGCAGACGTGCATTGCCTCCGGCCATTTCGCCATCCTCTCACGGAGAACTCCCCCGCTAGAGGTTCTCTCACTAAGCGAGCACTGCGGGGAACGCGCTGCAGCAGACGACCAGTCGAAACGTGCGTCACGAAGGAGACAGTCGGTGACGAAGGTCTCGAGAATGGCGTCGATGTCGCTTGCCGCTTCCGCTTCACCGTGTGCGTCGAAGAGGCGCAGCATCTAGTTTAGATCCAGCGCCATTCTCTTCGGCGCGTTCAGCTGTCCGGGGCAGCGACCTGCGAGGGCGGCGTGCCCCCCGGCATCACCACGATCCTGACGATTCTGTCGTCGTCGAGCGTCAAAGAGACACGCTCATACGCCACCTCGCCTGTCTCACGCCAGCGAGCGACCTCACGCGTCCGGGCAATGACGTCGCCCTCGATCTCCTCGAACTCAGGCACCCCCCTGATCCAGGGCGAATTGCTCGTCTCCGCTCGCCTTCTGAAGCACTTGCCGACACGCTGCGATGCAACGAAGGCTGCCACGCGGCGTCAGGGTTTCGACATCGGGATCGAGTAACTCCTCCGCCGCGTCGAAGTCATGCGCCACGACAGCCTCGAGGAACTGACCTGCGCGGGCGACCTTCAGCGGCGCATAGGCCCGGCCAACACGATCTTCAAGCTCGCGTCCATCGCGAAGGAAGTGATGCTCGCAGCTCGCGTTAAGGAAGCGTCAATACTCGCTCTCCGAGCGTAGAGGGACCGTAGGACGCGCGTGCGGCTACGGTCGGGGCGCTAAGACACGCGTATGCGGAGCGTGTTACTGGGAGATCCGGCAGACCCAGGCAGTAGACCGGCGGGCTCACTCGGGTAAGCCGCGCGTGGTGGCAGTGGTGCCGCGCTGGCTGGCATCGGCTTGGCATCGAGGCGCGACAGATTGCAGTCGTCATCGATGTTCGACCGAAAGGAGTGGCAAATGGCAACGGAGAACGTGATCGTCATTCGGTTCACGGAGCCGAGCAAGGCATACCAGGCGCTGAGCGTCTTGAAGGAGCTCGACGGCACCGCTCGCATCGGACTCGAGTCGGCGGCAGTCGTCGAACGCACCGCAACGGGCGAGCTGCGCACCCCGGAGAGCGCCGACAACATCGGCCTCGTCGGCACGGCGAGCGGGTCGCTGATCGGGATGCTCATCGGCGTCCTCGGCGGCCCGGTCGGCGTTCTGCTCGGCTGGGGCACCGGTGCACTGATGGGTGGCGCATTCGACGTTGATCGCGCAATCACGTCGGACGAGGCGCTCACCGTTCTGGGCCAGGCGATCCCGACCCGATCGACGGCCGTGATCGCGAGTGTGGAGGAGCCGGCGGTCGAGGTGATCGACGGCGAGATGAAGAAGCTCGACGGCGAGGTCACCCGCCGGCCGGTCGATGAGGTCATGGGCGAGCTCGAGGCGGCCGAGGAGGCCGCTGATGCCGCAGCGCGCGAAGCGCGGCGGGTTGTACGCGAGAAGCGCAAGGCCGAACTCCATGCCGGTGTCGACGAGCGCGTGGGAAAGCTGAAAGAGAAGCTCCACGTGTCCTGAGGGCGCCGCGTGTGCTCGCCGAAGCCCGCCGGCCGCAAGGTCGGCGGGCTTCGAGTTTCTGGAGCCGAACGACGAGCCCGCTCTCACGACAGGCGTGCCGACTGCGACACGCCCGTCTGGCTTGAGGAGATCCTGCGGCGCAGCGTCTCGGGCCGGATGATGAACCGGAGCGGCGAGGTTGGGTCGACTGCCCCAGCGTCGACGCCGGCCGTTGACGGAAGCGGTGGCGACCACCTCGAAGTGCTTCGCCGTCCCGTTCCGCGGAGCTCTGGCCGGGAGCGGGCGGTCACCTCGGTGGCACCGATCGGGCGCTCGACGCCGTCACGACCGCGAGCGACTCGTGCCGCCGGCGGCGCGCGACGCCTCGCCGTCACCGGACTTCGGGTTGACGAACAACCCGGGCCGTTGCGGCCGATCCGCGCTGTGGCAGCTGGAATTCTTCATCCGGAGCGACGGAGCCAGAGCGAAACGCGAGGTTGTTCGGTGGGCGGCTCGTGACCGAACACGAGGACGTCTATGAGCGTTGCCACCGCCGAGGTGAACGGCACGGCGAGGATAACCGCGAATCCGCCGAACAGCACTCCCACGACGGCGACCGAGAGAAGCGTGACGAGCGGCGACAGCCCGACCGTCCGCCCAATGTGGGGGTTGACGACGTAGCTCTGGAACTCGCGGATGACCACGAGCCAGAGCAGCGAGAGCATAGCGACGTGCAGCGACTGCGGGAGGCCGACAGCGAGGACGAGGATCGAGCCGATCAGTGGGCCGATCATTGGGACGATCTCGATCAAGCCGACGAACGCGCCGACGAGCAGCCAGTAGTTGAGGCCAATGACGTAGAAGCCGGCCGATAGCACCGCGCCGACCGCGAACACCATCAGGAAGCGAAGCCGCGTGTAGGCGCCGAGGCGGCGGTCGATCGCGAAGTAGGTCTCGCGCGCCTGGTCGCGCTTCGACTCCGGCGCGAGCGCGGTGAGTAGCTTGATGATCGCGTCGCGCTCCGAGACGCAATACCAGGTAGCGGCGAGCGTGAAGAAAGTCGCGACAACCGCCTCGCCTGCCTTGTGGCCGTACGTCGCGACCGGGTGGAGGAGCTGCGTCCCCGTGGGGAGCTGGCGGAGGTGCTGCTGGAGCCAGCTGAGCACGCGGTCTCGAACTCCCGTGGCCTGGCCGGTGTGCGCGCCGGCGATCGCGTTCTGGGTGAGGGCGTGCTCGATCTGGTGGAGCGCCGGCGGCACCGCGAGCCAGACGAGGAGTCCGACCGCCCCGCCGACAACCACGAAGTGGAGGAGGATCGCGACGGACTCGGGGACGCGGTGCCGGCGGAACCACTCGACGCCGGGGCGGATCGCAGCCGCGAAAGTGAGCGCCAGGAGAAGAAGGATGAGTACGCCCCGCACCTCCCAGATGCCGAAGGCGACCGCGCCGACGGCGAGCGCGGCGGCAGTCGCCTTCGCCACGCGGACGGTCAAGTCGCGGTCGCCCGTCATGTCGGTGCGTTCCGGCGGCGTCTGCGCGGCGGCCATCAGACCGGCGCGAGGGCGGAGCGTCGCAACATACTCTGTGGCACGACCCGCCCGCCGTTGAGCAGGGTCAGGGTGACGAGGGCGCCGAAGGCGAAGCCGCCGATGTGCGCGAAGAAAGCGACGCTCCCGCCGTTCGCCGATGCCGAGGTGAGGCCGGCGTGCCCCTCGACGAGCTGGTAGACAAACCAGCCGCCGAGGTAGACCCAGGCAGGGATCTGGACGAAGAAGACGAGCACCAGCGTCCGGATGCGCGCGGTCGGGTAGAGGATGAAGAAGGCACCGAGGACGGCGGCGATTGCACCGCTCGCTCCGAGATTCGGGACGCGTGCGGCCGACGCCGAGCCGAAGAGCAGGGTGACTGCCGTTTGCGTCATCGTCGCGATGAAGCCGCCGGCGATGAAAAAGCCCAGGTAGCGGAGGTGCCCGAACGCGTCCTCGACGTTCTTGCCGAAGATGGCGAGAAAGAGCATGTTGCCGAGGATGTGGTCCCAGCTGCCGTGCATGAACATCGCGGTGAACCAGCTGACCCCCCACGGCTCCGGCGCGTGGCAGGCGTTGTCGACGGCGCACGGATAGAACGAGGCGTGGTAGACGGCCGAGTTGAGGTTCGGCAGCTCGTAGAACACCCAGACTGCAACGTTGGCCGCGATCAGTACGACGTTGACGATCGGGAACCGTCGCGGGTGGAGTCCGTCGGAGAGCGGCAGCATCGCGATCTTCCTACTGCGCGGCGACGGTCGCGGGAGCTGCCGGCGCCGGCGCGGGCGCGTCGGGCGCAGTCGCGAGCCCTGCCGCGACGTAGGCGTCCGGCCCCTCGAGCGTCTCGGCCTGGAAGAGCGCCTCGGCGAGAGAGTCGAGCCGCTCGCGGTTGTCGACGAGCAGCTGCACCGCGTCGTCGTGCGCTTCTCCGACGATGCGCCGCATCTCGTCGTCGATTCGCTGCCTCGTTCGTTCGGAGACCTGTGAAACGCTCGGCATCAGGGCGGAGCCGTCTCCATCCTGCGGCAGGACGGAGAGGAAGCCGATCGCGTCGCTCATACCGAAGCGGCCGACCATGTTGCGCGCGAGCTGAGTCGCCTGGCGAATATCGGACTCGGCGCCGGTCGTCTCGTCGCCGTAGACGACCTCTTCGGCCGCGCGGCCGCCGGTCGCGACCTTGACGTGCGCGAGCAGGCTCTCCTTGTCGTAGTTGAAGCGGTCGCTGCCCGGCGCCGAGATGGTGACGCCGAGGCTCATGGTTCGAGGGATGATCGAGATCTTCCGAACCGGGTCGGCGCCCGGCGTGAGCATTCCGACCAGCGCATGCCCTGCCTCGTGGTAGGCGGTGCGCCGCTTGTCTGCCTCGCTGATCAGCAGCCTGCGCGCCGTGCCGAGCTCGATCTTCTCGAGCGCGTCCGTGAAGTCGGCCATCGTCACCTGCTCGCGCGTGCGGCGTGCCGCGAGCAGCGCCGCCTCGTTCGCGAGGTTCGCGAGGTCCGCGCCGACCATGCCGGCGCTCGTCGCTGCGAGCGCGTCCAGGTCGACGTCAGGCGCGAGCGGGAGGCTGTACGTGTGCACGACCAGGATCTGCTTGCGGCCGTCCTTGTCCGGCGCCTGCACCGGGACGCGGCGGTCGAAGCGGCCGGGCCGTAGCAGTGCAGAGTCGAGCACGTCGGGGCGGTTCGTCGCCGCGAGCACAATGACGCCGGTCGTCGCGTCGAAGCCGTCCATCTCGGTCAGGATCTGGTTGAGCGTCTGCTCGCGCTCGTCGTTTCCGCCGCTGAACGCACCGGAGCTGCGGGAGCGGCCGATCGCGTCGATCTCGTCGATGAAGACGATCGAGGGCGCCGCCTCCTTCGCCTGCTTGAAGAGGTCACGCACGCGGGACGCGCCGACCCCGACGATCATCTCGACGAACTCGGACGCGGACATCGAGAAGAAGGGGACGCCCGCCTCGCCCGCGACGGCTTTCGCCAGCAGCGTCTT
>DATDDZ010000178.1:0-11606 GCA_036523555.1 Gaiellaceae bacterium | reverse complement strand
TGCCGCGAGCGCGACGGCGAGGAGGAGCAGCGCGAGCGCGATGTCGAGCCCGCCCCAGGCGACGTTCCAGTGAGCGGCCCGATGCTGCGCCGGCAGCGCGCTGATGCGGAGCAGGATCCACGGCAGGAGGGCGACCGCGGCCGCACCGAAGAGCAGCACGATCCAGCCTGGCGGCCGGAAGCCCTCGAGGGATTCCCGCCTCGCCTGCAAGATGTCCGTCGGTCCCTTTGGTGCCATGTCTTCGGGTGCCAACGAATCGCAGCCGTGCCTGATTCCGGGGAGGCCGCCGCTGCTACGGCCAGGCCCGGAAATTCAGGGTCTGACCCCGACCTTCCCGCCCCCGGCCGCTGACTCCGGGGAAGCCGTGGCTGCTACGGACGGGCCCGGAAATTCAGGGTCTGACCCCGACCTTTCCGACCCGGACCGTTCCGCCCGGGGATGATCAGGCCACGACTGCTGCGGGGCGCAACTCTTCGCCGAACCTCGCGCGCTTCACGAACTGCCCGATGCCGGGTTCGGCGACGAGCTCGTCGCCGTCGACCAGGACGTGGCCGCGAAGGAGCACTACCTCGGGCGTGCCGGTGACCTCCGTGCCCTCGTAGAGGTTGTAGTCGGTCTTCGACCGCTGCGTCGCGGCCGAGATCGTCACCGTCTTCTCGGGATCGAAGACGACGAGGTCCGCGTCGGAGCCGACGGCGATCGTGCCCTTGCGCGGATAGAGGCCGAAGAGCTTGGCAGGGTTCGTCGCCAGCAGCTCGACCATCCTGTTCAGCGAGATGCGGCCCGTACGGACACCGAACTCGTGGATCATCTGCAGCCTGTTCTCGAGGCCGGGCCCGCCGTTCGGGATCTTCGAGAAGTCGTCTTTGCCGAGGGACTTCTGTGTGTCCCACCGGAATCCGCAGTGGTCGGTCGAGATTGCGGAGAGGACGTCGGTCCGCACGGCGTTCCAGAGCACGTCCTGGTTCTCCTTCGGCCGCGGCGGTGGGGTGTACACGTACTTCGCGCCCTCGAATTTCGGCCGCTCGAGGAACGTGTAGTCGACGAAGAAGTACTGCGTGCAGGTCTCACCCCAGACGTCCCAGCCCTTCTCGCGCGCCAGCGCGATCGGCTCGACCGACTCCTTGCAGGAGACGTGGACGACGTAGAGCGGAGCGCCCGCGACGCGTGCGAGCTGGATCGCGCGGTTCGTGGCCTCGCCCTCGGTCTCGGGCGGCCGGGTCAGAGCGTGCCAATGCGGCTCGGTGTGTCCGTTCGCCAGCGCCTTCTTGACGAGCACGTCGATTACATCGCCGTTCTCGGCATGCACCATCACGAGCGCGCCCGTCTCGGCCGCGACCTCCATGGTTCTGAAGAGCGTCTCGTCGTCGACCATCAGTGCGCCCTTGTAAGCCATGAAGAGCTTGTAGGAAGTGATGCCCTGGTCGGGCAGGGAGGCGAGCTCCTCGAGCGTGCCGCCCTCCCGGAGATCGGTGACCGCCATGTGGTACCCCATGTCGATCACCTGCTTGCCGTTCGCCTTCGCGCGCCAGTCGTCGATCGCATCGGCGAAGGACGAGCCCTGCGGCTGGATGATGAAGTCGACGTGGCACGTCGTGCCGCCGAACGCGGCCGCGGTCTGTCCCGACTCGACGTCGTCGATCGTCACTGTCCCGCCGAACGGCATGTCGAGATGCGTGTGGGGGTCGACACAGCCGGGAAGTACGTACTTCCCGGCTGCATCGATCACTCGCTCGGCCTGGAGATCGAGCGACTCGCCGATCATGGAGATCCGCTCGCCCTCGGCGTAGATGTCGCCGACGTAGTCGTCCGCAGCCGTGAGGATGCGGCCGCCTTTGATCAGTACGGACATCGCGGGTCTCCCTTTCTCGGCGTCGTGTCTACTTGCCGCCCTCGGTGAGCGTCACTTTCGCCTTCTTCCACTTCTTGCCGTACACGTCCAGGCCCTGCGCCTTGAGCTGTGCGACGGCGGCTTTGGCAAGGTCGCCGCGGTAGGCGCCGTTTCCGGCCGGCTTCTTGATCGCGCCGAACTGCTTCGCGATCTTCGTCGTCCGAGTGTAGGCGGCCTTGTCCATGATCCCGATGCCGAGCTTGCTCGGCCAGATGAGCGCGTTGATCTCGTTCATCTGCCACTTCTGATGGCCGCCGAGCAGCGTCGGGCCCTGTGCAAGGACGGTCTTCACACAGTCGGCCGCGTGGTCGCGGCACCAGATCCAGCCCTTGAACGAGGCGGCCAAGAACTTCTTCGCGATCGCCTGGTTGCTCTTGCTCTTGATCCAGCTCTCGGTCGTGAAGAGGCCGTCCTCGAGCATCCCGGTGCCGATGTTCTCCATCTTGATCACGTTGAGCTCGCTCAGCTTCGTGAGCTTGCCGGTCTTCGGGTTCTTCGTCTCGAGCACCTGCGCGAGCTCGTTGTACGTCATCGCGGAGGCCGAGTCGATCTGCCGGCTCATGAACAGGTTCATGTCGAAGGGCTGCTTGACGATCGTCACGCCCTTGTTGTGCGAGGGGTCCATGCCCGCTCGGGTGAGCGCCGCGAAGAGCTCGTATTCGTTCCCGAGCAGCCAGTTGCCGACCTTCTTGCCCTTCATCTGCGCGACGGTGGTGATGCCGGAGTCCTTCCACGTCAGCTGGGTCATCCCGGACCGCGAGAACACCTGCGCGATGTTGATCAGCTTCGTGCCCTTGTCGCGGAATGCCAGGAGGCTCGGCAGCCAGTCGAGGCCGAACTGGGCCTGGCCGCCGGCGACGACCTGCTCGGGCGTGATGTCCGGGCCGCCCACCTTGAGCGTGACGTCGAGCCCGGCCTGCTTGTAGTAGCCCTTGGCCACTGCGGCGTAGTAGCCGGCGAACTGCGCCTGAGTCACCCACTTGAGCTGCAGGGTGACCTTCGTCGCGGCCGCCTTCGAGTGAGCCGCGGGTGTCGCGCCCGCGCCGGCCACCCAGAGGGTGCCGACGAGGACGAGCGCGGCGATGACCCCGACCCAATGCATACGGTGCTTCATCCAATCCCCTTTCCTCATCTAGTCCTCGACGATTCTGACCCCTTCTCACTCCGATGTCGATGGAACCCAACGGAGCGTCAGACGCTCGACCACCGACACCGCCAGGTAGAGCGCGATGCCGAGGAGGCAGGCGAGCACGATGCCCGCCCAGGCTTCCCGGAAGTCCGCAACGCGGGCCCGGGTGAGGATCTGGACGCCCAGCGCGTTGAGCGCGCCGCCGAAGTACTCCCCGACGACGGCTCCGATCATCGCGAGCACGGTGGCGACCTTCAGGCCGGTGAAGATGAACGGGAGCGCGGCCGGGATGCGCACGCGCCTGAAGATCTGCACCTGCCCGGCTGCATACGACTCCATGAGCTCGATCGCGCGCGGATTCACAGAGGTGAGGCCGCGGAGCGTGTTCACGAGCACAGGGAAGAAGCAGAGCACCGCGACGATGCTGATCTTGGAGCTCTTGTCGAGCGGCGAGAACCAGGTGTTCGTGATCGGCGCGAAGGCGATGATCGGGATGGCGTTCGCGGCGATCGCGTACGGCATGAAGGCCGACCCGAGCGCCCGCCAGCGCGCGAGCACGATCGCGACGAGGATCGCGAACCCGCAGCCGAGCACGAAGCCGCCCAGCGCCTCCTGGAACGTGAACCAGCCCGCAGACCACAGCTCCGAGCGGGTGCTCCAGAAGGTGCTCGCGATCGCCGACGGCTTCGGGAGCAGGAAGTCCTGGACGTGGAACGCCCGCGTCAGCGCCTCCCAGAGCGCGGTCACCCCGACGAGCACGACCGCCGCCGGCAGCCAGTCCACGAGGCGGCGACCCACGAGTCGCGCCATGCCGCCCCGCGGCACGGGCTGGACGGCCGTGGGCGCCGTCGTCATGCGGGGGCCTCGGCCGCGCGGTCGGCCTCGTGGCCCAGGTGAAGCGCCTCCCGCACCTGTGTCACGAACTCGAAGAAGCGCGGCTCCTCCCGGGTCAGCGCAGTGCGCGGTTGCGGCAGGCCGATCGGGATGACGTCCGAGATGCGTCCGGGCCGGGGCGACATCACGACCACCCTCGTCGAGAGGAAGACCGCCTCGGAGATCGAGTGCGTGACGAAGACGACGGTCGATCCGCTCGCCTCCCAGATCCGGAGCAGCTCCATGTTGAGCCGCTCCCTCGTCATCTCGTCGAGGGCGCCGAACGGCTCGTCCATCAGTAGGAGCGGAGGGTCGAACGACAGTGCGCGCGCTATCGACACCCGCTGCTGCATGCCGCCGGAGAGCTGCCACGGGTGATGGCTCTCGAAGCCCTCGAGCTCGACGAGGTCGAGCATCTCCTTCACCTTCGCGGTCCGGCGGCGCCGGTCCCAGCGCGCGAGCTCGAGGGGAAGGGCGATGTTCTTCGCCACCGTCCGCCAGTCGTAGAGGACGGCGTCCTGGAAGACGATCCCGTAGTCGCGGTCGATCCGCGCCTGGCGGGCCGGCTTGCCGTTGACGAACGCGCTTCCAGACGTGGGCTGGATGAGGTCGCCGATGATCCTGAGCAGCGTCGACTTTCCGCAACCGGACGGCCCGATCAGCGAGACGAACTCGCGCTCCTCGATGTCGAGCCCGATGCCCTGCAGCGCCGTCGTCTCGCCGAACCGCTTCGTGACCTCCTTGATCTCGACCACGCTCATGTGCACTCCTCGCCGGCGTCGGCTCCCGCCGGGCGAAGCCCGGCTCCACCGTCACCTGACGCCGCTGGCTGCAGGATCCTGTGCTCGCGTCGCTCTGCCGTACTCCTGGGTACTGTCCTCGCGCCGCTCGCTTGCCTCCTTTGCCAGCTGCGCCCGAGGAGCACACAGACTCCCGAAGCGTGCGTGAGGCTCATGCGACGTTCTCCGGCGCGCGCCGCACGACGATCCGCTCAGCGGCGAGGACGATCAGGAAGAACGAGATCCCCAGCGCGGCGGCGATGACGTTCGTGGCCCAGAGGCCGGTGGGCTGGATCGTGTAGTACTGGCTGTAGTTGATGATCTGGCCGCCGAGCCCGTCCTGGATCGAGGAGGGGAGCTCGCCGATGATCGCGCCGACGACGCTCGCGGTGGCCGACACCTTGAGCGCCGCGAAGATGTACGGCATGGCCGCAGGGACGCGGAGTTTCCAGAGAATCCGCCAGTCGCCGGCCGCGTACGACCGCATCAGCTCGAGTGCCTTCCGATCGGCGGAGTGGAGCCCGCGGATGGTGCTGATCGTCACCGGGAAGAACGTCAGGTAGGCCGCGATGACGGCGACGGCGCCCCAGTCCTTGAGCGACCCCGGGAGCTTCGGGTTCAGCCAGACGACGACCATCGGGGCGACCACGAGAATCGGCACCGTCTGAGACGCCACTACCCACGGCAGGAAGCCGCGCTGCAGGATGCGGAAGTGGGCGAGCAGCACGCCCAGGGCGAAGCCGAGCACGGCTCCGAGCGCGAAGCCGACAGCAGCCTCCTTGGCGGTGAAGAGCGCCGCCTTCGCGAGGATCGTGATCAGGCGCGGCCCGACGCCGCCCGGGCGGGCGTGGTCGACCAGCGCCTGGAAGATGCGGTGGAGGTGGGGCATCGCGTTGTCGGTGACCGTGAAGGGCCAGCTCCATCGCTCCCGGATCCAGAGCCAGCGGTAGCCCTCCCAGAATCCCCAGAGCGCGGCGCCGACGAGCACGAACAGCGCGGCACGCCCGACGCCGCGGCGCACGGCCGGTCCCCGGGCACGCGGCCGTTCCAGCGCAATCGCCGACATCGGGGGATGCTTACCACACTCGAACCTCGCGGGTTTAGAGTCGCCCAGTGCCCCTGCAGCCGACCCGCACCGTCGCGGAGCTCCGTGAGCTCCAGGAGCTGACCGGCGACGAGAACGGGGCGCAGCGGGTCGCCTGGACGGACACGTGGGAGGAGGCGCGCAAGTGGCTGCGCGGCAAGGTCGCAGAGACCGGCGCGGAGGAGTCGGTGGACGCCGCCGGCAACCAGTGGTTCACGCTGCGAGGGGACGCCGACCGGGCCGTTCTGATCGGCGGGCACATCGACTCGGTCCCGAACGGCGGTTGGCTCGACGGCGCCCTGAATGTGGTCGCCGGGGTCGAGGTCCTGCGCCGGATCGCCGCGGACGGGACGCCTCCGGTCACAGTCCGGCTCGTCAACTGGGCCGACGAGGAAGGCGCCCGGTTCGGCCGCTCGCTCTTCGGCTCGTCCGCGGCCGCCGGCTCGATGGCCGACCAGGAGGAGCTACGCACCCGCACGGACGCGGCCGGGATCTCGCTCCCCGACGCGCTCCGGCAGCACGGCGTGGAGCTCGATTCCGCCCTCGACGCCCGCGACGAGCTCGCCGGCGCCGCCGCGTATCTCGAGCTCCACATCGAGCAGGGACCGGTGCTCGAGTCGATCGACCTCCCGCTCGGCGTCGTGCTCGGCACGTTCGGGGTCGAGCGGCACCAGGTCACGTTTCGCGGGCAGGCGGCGCACGCGGGCTCGACGCCGATGGACAAACGCCGCGACGCGTTGGCCGGAGCAGCGCTGCTCGATCTCGAGCTGCCGCAGATCGCGAGCAAGGCGGGCGGCGGTGCCGTCTGCACGATGGGGGGTGTGGTGACGAAGCCCGGCATCGTCACTTCTGTCGTCGAGACGGCCGAGTGCCTCCTCGACCAGCGCCACCTCGATGCCGCGACGCTTGCCACGATGCTTGCCGACGCGAAGGAGGCGTCGGAGCGATTCGCGAGAGAGAGGAACCTCGAGGTCGAGTGGGAGCGAATCTGGAATATCGAGCCGATCCTGTTCGACCCGGACCTGATCGAGCTCGCCGACGAGTCGATCCAGGAGGTCACGGGCTCGTCCCACCGTCTTCCGAGCGGGCCGCTACACGATGCCGCCGAGGTCTCGCGGGCGGGAGTGCCCACCGTCATGGTGTTCGTCCAGTCGCTCCGCGGGCTCTCCCACACGAAGCTCGAGGACACCAAAGAGGATTACCTCGAGCTCTCGGTGCAGGCGCTCGACCGCCTGGTGGCGAAGACGATCGAGCGGATCGTCGCGCGTCCGTAGCTCCTGGGTGAGCCGGACGACCTGGAAGGCGGCGGCCCACCTCCCGTCCATCCGGCTCATGCGGCGGGGGAGAGGTCCCAGCACCCGCACGCGAGAGTCAAGGTAGCGCGCACCGCCGTCCCGGGCGACGGGGAGGTCGAGACGAAAAGGGGAGCGCCGGCGGTCTCATTGGCTCGCCGCTTTTCCGTGGTTTCCCGGCGATATGCTCAGTCTCCCGCCACGCGACTCGGGAGGCGCAATGCTCAGCTTCGGCGTAACCGTCCTGCCGGACCCGCCCTACCAGCGGATGATCGAGCTGATGAAGCTCGCCGAGCAGCACGGGTTCGAGTACGCCTGGACCTACGACTCGCACATCCTCTGGGAGGAGTCGTACGCGACGATGCCGCTCGCGGCCGCGCAGACGAGCAGGATCAAGCTGGGCCACTTCGTCACCAACCCGGGCATCCGCGACCCGACCATCACGGCGAGCTGGTACGCGACGATGCAGGACATCTCGAACGGCCGCATGGTGATGGGCATCGGCCGCGGGGACTCGTCCCGCAGGGTCGTCGGCCTGAAGCCGGTGCGGGTGGCGGAGTTCGAGCGGCGCTGCGCCATGATCAAGGACCTGATGAACGGACGCGCCGTCGGCTGGAACGACAAGGAGCTCGAGCTCAAGTGGGTGCGTGAGGAGCTGCCGGACGTGCCCATGTGGATCGCGGGCTACGGGCCGAAGGCGCTCGCAGTGGCCGGCCGCGTCGGCGACGGCGTCATCATCCAGCTCGCCGACCCGGTCATCATCAAGTGGATCATGGACACCGCCCGGAAGGCGGCCGAAGAGGCGGGACGCGACCCGAGCGAGCTCAAGTGCATTGTCGGCGCTCCAAGCCACATCTCGGACGATCTCGCCGATGCGCGTGAGCAATCCCGCTGGTTCCCGGCGATGGTGTCGAACCACGTCATGGACCTGATCGAGCGGTACGGCGAAGACTCGGAGATCCCGAAGGACCTGACGGAGTTCGTGAAGGCGCGCAAGTTCTACGACTACAAGGATCATTCGCGTGTCGGCGCCGCGCACGGCGAGTTCGTGACCGACGAGATCGTCGACCGCTTCTGCGTGCTTGGCACGGTGGAAGGCGCGACCGCGAAGCTCAGGGAGCTCGAGTCCGTCGGCGTCGACCAGTTCAACGTGTACCTGATGACCCGCGGCCAGGAGGAGACACTCCAGGCTTACGGCGACCAGATCATCCCGCAGTTCAGCGGGGTCGCGGCCTAAAGCCCGGGAGGCCGCTCGCCGATACCGGCTCCGTGCGACGCCGAGCGCTCATGCTGGCGGCATCGCTCGCGATGCTGACCGTCCCCGTCTCCGCGGGGCAGGCCGGGCATGCGAGCTCGGTGACGATCCGGATCCTGTCGGTGACTCGGACATTCACCGCGAAAGACGTCGCGCCGAAAGGGCTCAGCGCGGGTGACCAGGCGCGGACGACCGACGGGCTCTACAACGCGGCTCCGCAGTTCGGTAAGCCGAAGGGAGCGCTCGTCGGGAGCGATCGGGGAATCATCACGGTCAGGGCAGACAAGCGGTCCGGGGACTTCCGCGGCGTTGCGACGCTGCCGGGAGGGACGGTCACGGCCGCGGGTCGCGTGCCCCTCGACGGGACGCCGTCGAGCGCCGGTGTCGTGTCCGGTACGGGCCGATTCGCGAGCGCGAGGGGAAGTGTCGCGATCAGCACGCTCCCGGGCCGGGGCCACGCGGCGAACGTCTTCCACCTCACTCTCCCCTGAGCGAACGCTCCAGCTAGCCTCGGGAGAGGATGCGATGGCGCGTTCTGGCGATGGCCCTGCTCGCGGTGTCCGCAGGGCTCGCCGCCGGTTGCGGCGGCAAGGCCACGAGCGACGGCGGCGTGACGACGTACTCGGTCGAGACCGTCCAGAGGTCGACCGTGGGCGCGGTGAGGCAGTGCGACGGGCTGGGGAACGCGAAGCAGGTCCGACAGCGGCGCCTGCTCGAGCGTGACCTGCGGCAGCTCCGCGCCGCGGCGAAGACGATGAAGCACTACGCCCAGGACGGCACCCCGGAGATGAACAAGGCGCTCGACCGGTTCTCGATCGACATCGCGAAAGAGGCGCTGCCCGTGTTTGCGCGCTCGCGGTTCATCGACCGCGCCGCGGCGATCGTGGCGCCGCTCTGCTTCCTCTGCTTCCAGACGCTCGAGGACAACCGCCCCGTGGCGGCGGGCGCGAAGCTTCCCTGCGACTAATCTCCCGCGCGTGTCGACGCTCCTCGTCTTCGGCGCCCGCAACCTCGGGCGCGTCCTCGCCGGCGATCTGGCGGCGGACGGCTGGCGGGTCGCCGGCGTCGCGCGAAGCGAGGAGACGGTCAGGGCGTTCGAGGAGGACGTCGTGGGAGGCGTCGGGCTCGTTGCCGATGCCGCCGACGCGGAGGACGTGGAACGGGTTTTTCGCGACGTCGGCGACGTCGATCTCGTCGTGAACGCGATCACGACGAGCCCCGCGTTCGGCGGCCCGATCCACGAGGCGCCGCCCGAGGCCCTCGATGCGTACGTCGGAGCGCTCCTGCCGGGGATCTTCAACGTGCTGCGGGTCGGCGGGCGCGTGCTCGCGGAGCGTGGCTCGGGCACGCTCGTGCAGGTGACCGGCGGCTCGGCTCGGCGCGGCAATCCCGGGCGCGGCCCCTGGGCGGCCGCGGCCTTCGCCACCCGTGCGCTCGTCCAGTCGCAGGCAGCGGAGCTGCGCGAGCAGAACGTGCACGCCGCGCTCCTGATCGTGGACGCGGTGATCGAGAGCGAGAAGACCGCACACATGCTCGAGGACGCGCCCCTGGAGCAGTCCGCGTCAATGGAGGAGGTCTCGAAGGCGATCCAGTACCTCCATGCCCAGGGGCCCCGCGGTTGGACCCACGAGCTCCAGCTCACGCCCGCGCTGGAACGCTGGATCCCCTAAAGGGCGCACAAGAGCTCGCGCTCTCTCACCGCACGAAGGTCCCCGGTTGAGGCGGAGATACCATGGCCCGCGGCACGGCGCCGTGGCCGAGTGGCTAGGCAGAGGCCTGCAAAGCCTCGTACACCAGTTCGATTCTGGTCGGCGCCTTTAGGCATCGTCACGGACTGCCGACATTCATCAGGTGGAGCGTTCGGTCGTCGCAACGTCCTCCGCGCAGGTCGGCTACAGGCGAGACCTCCGCCTCCGCGAGCGGCTCTCACCCGCTGCTGCGCCGGCGGTCCTGCTCGTCGTGGCCGCGGCCTGGGCCGCGGCGAGGGGAATCGATCATCGATTCATCTCTTTCAGCGACGGCGTGTACCTCTATGCGGCATCACAGGCAGCTGCGCACGGGCTCAACGAGCTCTACGGCACGATCGCTCTCTCACTTCCGCCAGGAACTCCTGTCCTGGCGACGCTCCTCTGGAAGCTGTCGCCGCACATCGAGACGGTCAGGGTTGCCGTCGCCGTCATGAGCTCGCTCACGGCGTTTCTGACGTATCGGGCAGCCCGTTCGCTTTTCGGTCTTCGTAGAGAGACCGCGACGCTTGCTGCCGTCCTTGCGCTCGCCGGTCCGGTGCATGCACAGTTCGTCGGCGTCGAGGGGGAGACCTTCCTGACGCCCCTGGCGCTCGGTCTAGCTCTCGCGCTCAACAGCGAGCGCGACCCCATGGCAGTCGTCCTCCTGGGTCTTGGCTTGGTCTTCAAGCTGACCTGGGCGCCCTTCTTTCTCGCCGGTGTTCTTCTCGTGGGCGTCCGTGCCGGATGGCGCCGCGCGCTTGGCGTCGGCCTGGCCGGATCTCTGTTGAGCGGGCTCGTCTATGTCGCAATGGCTCGAAGCTTCGGCTGGTCCGCGCGTGAGTTGCTCGCCCAGCTACTGCTCGCCGAGTCCCACAGCGGGTGGCAGCTCGGGCTCGCAGCCGGCATTTCGCTGGCGGTGCTCGTGATGTGGTGGCCTGGGCTCGTGCTCGCGCCGGCCGGTCTGCGTGGAACTTCGCGCTCCGCCCGCTACGTGATGGCCGCAGCCCTCGTGTCATCAGTCTCCATGGTCAAGCAGGGCACGTTCTTCAACGTTCTCGACCCGCTCGAGCCCTTTCTCGCGATGGCGGCCGTTGCCGGGGGATGCGCACTGTGGCGAGGGAGCGCCGGTCGTCGAGCCCTGGTGGTCTTCTGCACGGCCGGTGCCGTGGTCCACGCCGTCGGCGTCAGCGGCATCCCGGGTAGCCGCGCCATCCCGCTTTCGCTGAGCGCAGCCATCGTCGACACGCAGAACGAGGGGACCGTGAACCGGATTGCCAGGGCTATCGACGCACATAGCCGACCGGACGAGCCGGTGCTCGTGAGCCCGTTCTTCGCGCTCGTCGCGGATCGGCACGAGCCCCTGGGAGCCACGGACTGGTTCATCCTGCGTGCGCTCGAACGGTCTTGCGCAGGACGCCCGGGCGGCAGCCGACACTGTGGGGATTGGCAGGACGCAAAGGCGGCAAAGAGCGCGGTCGTCAGTGTCGACTCCAACGTCGTGAGTTTCGATCCTTCGTTTCGACGCAGTACCGGATCGCCGACGATGAGACGGTTGATCAAGGTCGACGCGCCTCCG
>DATDDZ010000177.1:0-3176 GCA_036523555.1 Gaiellaceae bacterium | reverse complement strand
GCGACGGCAAGCTCGAGCGTCGCGACTCCTACCTCACCGGCGGCAAGGGCTCGGGCGCACCGCATCTCCCCTCACAGGGCTCGGTCGTCCTCGCCGGCGACGTCCTGCTCGTGACGAACGCGGGCACCGACGACGTGACGCTGTTCTCGGTCCAGGGCAGCGGGCTGGTGTCTCTGGATCGCGTCCCCTCGGGCGGATCGACGCCGCGGAGCATCGCAGTGCACGAGCAGCTCGTGTACGTGCTCAACGCTGGCGGCGAGCCCGGTATCGCGGGCCTCAGGCTCGACGGTGAGCGGCTCGTCCCGGTGCCAGGCTCGATCCGCTCCCTCGGCGCGGGCAGCGACCCGGCGCAGATCGCGTTCGCGCCGAACGGTCGCACGCTTCTGGTCACCGACCGTGCGTCCGACAGCATCCACGCCTTCGCGGTCGACTCGGACGGACTGGCACAGAGCGTCGTCACGCATCGATCGTCCGGTGCGACGCCCTACGGCTTCGACGTGACGGCCGGCGGAGTGGTCGTCGTGACGGAGGCCGCGGGCGCTCAGATCGGGAAGGCATCCGCCTCCTCGTACCGGCTCGACGGCTCCGCCGAGCTCGCGCCGCTGAGTGGCGCGGTCGGCAACACGCGCAGCGAGGTCTGCTGGGCCGTGATCGGCAACGAGGGCCGTACCGCGTTCGTGACGAACTTCGGCGACGGGACGATCTCGACCTACGCGATCAACGCAGACGGCAGCATCGAGCTTCGGGAGGCCGTTGCGGCGACGACGGTCGACGGCAAGCCGGGTATCCGTGACGAGGCGCTAAGCTCGGACGGCCAGTTCCTCTACGCGCTGCACGCCGACACTGGATGCGTCTTCGGGTGGGAGGTCTCCGCCGAGGGGACGCTCGCTCCGGTCGGCTCGGCGAACGGCCTGCCGTTGACCGCTGCGGGGCTGGCCGCGAGCTAGCGTTTTCCGGGCCCGGCTGGCTATACTGCGCCTCGCGACGCGGGGTGGAGCAGTCAGGTAGCTCGCCGGGCTCATAACCCGGAGGTCGCAGGTTCAAATCCTGCCCCCGCTACTGCAAAGGCCCTGGTAACAGGGCCTTTTTGTTTGAGTTTCGGCGTCGTGGGCTGTGCACGTCGGCGCACGAGAGCGGAAGCCGCCCGCAGGATCTTCGCCCGGCGGTGTCTATGAGTCGTCTTGGGTTAGCTCGTCGTACGTCTCGCGAAGGGCGTCGGCCGTGAGGTTGACCGAGCGGCGGAGATCGCGTACCTCAGCCGCGACGTCACGTTGGCTGGCGGCCTCCTCCGCAGCGCCCATCCGAACGATCTGTCCGTGGATCGCGGCGAGCGACGCAACGGCGTGCTCCAGCTGCGCGTCGAACCTCGCGAGGTGAGCCTCGAGCTGCGCGGTAACAGCGAGCTGCTCCTCAAGCGCCACAGCCGCCTGTGCTTTCGCTTGTTGGACCGCTGCATCACCGGCGGTCGCGGAGCGGAGGCGACGCAGTCGCTCCCGCGTCGCCGGCTGATCCTGGTCAGCGAGGTAGCACTGGATCTGCTGCGCTCGGCCGGCGATCTTCTCAAGCCCGGCTAGCAGCCGCGCGACCTCGTCAAGGATGTCGTACCGCGGCAGTGGCGAACGCTCGACAGCCTCACGGATGCGCGACTCCTCCTCGCGCGCCCGTTCGAGGCTGTGCGCGATCTCCGGGCTCAGCGTTCCCGCGTCCAGGGCCCTCCGCGGCTGGCGGTGGTGGTCGTACGTAGCGCGCCCCACGCGCTCGGCCTCGTCCGCGTCGAAGAACGTCGCGATCGCCATTCCGATGTACACGAGGAAGGCAACGAAGAGCAGCCATGCCGTGTGCAGGAGCGGGCCGGCGGTGGCAACGAGGACTGGAACGACGATGTTCAGCGGGCGCGTTGCGGCGTTTCGCGCGAGGGCACGAACGAGCACGGTCCGTGTCACGATCTCACCGCCCATTCAGAAGAAGCTGGAGATCTGGCGGTAGACCTCCGCGATCTCCTTCGGATCGCCTTTGAACGCCTCGCCTCCTGCCGCCGCCGCGATCTCGGTGAGCACGTCCTTGTTCGCGTCGGCGCCGTAGGCGATCGTGAACACGCGGATGTTCCGCTCCTGATCCTCGGCGCGCTGCTTCAGCTCCTCCTCGAGCGAGGCGACACTGCGTGTGGAGCGGTTGTCCTCACCGTCCGTGAGGACGACAACCGCGTTGATGCGCGAGGAGTCGTGCAGGGCCGCAACGGCTTCGACGCCGGCCGCTGTCGCGTCGTAGACGGCCGTGCCGCCGCCCGCCGCGAGGTGCGCGACCGCGGCACGCAGCGCGGCGCGATCGAGCGCGACTTCCTCTATCGGCACGAGCGTATACGGCTGCTCTGAGAAGCCGATTAGCCCGACCCGGTCACGGGGCGAGAACTGCCGTAGGAACAGCTGCAGGCCCTCACGTGCATGCGTCAGCTTCTCCTCGTCGTTCATCGATCCGGACGTGTCGACGACGATCTCGACGTTCGCCGCCTTGCGGTCGGCGCGCCACGCGCTCTTGATCGCTGCCAGCACGCGCGGGTCCGGCAGGCCGAGGAACTGGCGCGGCTGGCGCGGGTCGACCAAGTGGGTGCGGTCGATCGGCGACACCGGCGCGAGACGACGATTGCCGGGCCGGTAGCCGAAGCGCGCGGCGAGCTCTGGCGTTACGCGCGACGCCAGCCAGCGCGAGAACGCGGTAGCTCCCTGGTACTGCGCCGCAGTTGTCCACGGCGCGCGCAACGCGATCAGCGGATTGTCGAAGTCGAACGTCCCCTCGGCCGGGTACACGGCGACGAGCGGCATCGACCGGTGTGGACGCGTGCGGTTGTAGTCGAGGAGCGTGACCTCCTCCATCGCGACGGCAGAGACGTAGCCGGCGCCGTGCGTCTGCAGTTGGTCGAGGAAGAACGCGGAGGTGTCGCCGTAGTGGACGATCGACTGCTCGATCGCACGGACGCTCGCGCGGACGTCCGGACGCGTGACGTCAGCGATCGTCAGCCCCTCGCGCTTGCCGGTTGCGTTGTAGTACTGCGCGGCGACGAAGCTGAGCCCCGACGTGGAGAAGTCCGGGTTCGTGTGGCCGAGCTTGAAGCGGCCGAACGCCGGCAGGCCGTACGCGCCCCACCCGGCGCGGCTTCTCGCGAGCGCGAGGATCTTGTG